>JARRJE010000088.1:6788-7675 GCA_037379765.1 Deltaproteobacteria bacterium | reverse complement strand
AAAAGCTTTGATGGGCAATGCCGGTGGCCCGGGGCGGAAAATGGAAATAGGGGGCCGCGGATTTCCCCTGCAGGAGAATGCCGGCAGGAGGCAGCAGGAAGAGCAGGACGATGATGAGGAGCAGTTTGCGCGAAGTCCTGATCATGGATACCCATCCGAAGGAGGGGCGGGGATCTCTTCCCAAGGACAGGACAGGAGAGGCAGAGGATCGCAGAAGCTCGCCTCGGGGAAGGCGTGGAGAAGGCGCCAATCGAGGCGATCAAACGGAAAAGCCGCCGGCAGCCAAACCATGCTCAAATGAATGTGGGGAAGGACCAGGCCGGAGCCGGAGCCCGGCTGGGCGATGGTAGCCAGCAGCCCCCCTTCCCGGACCTCCTCTCCGGGTTTCAGGGAAGATGTCGCATGGCCGTAAACGGAAAGAGGGATGCGGCCGGCGTCCTGCCCTTTGTGGATGACGAAAATGGAGTGACCCAGAAAATCCTCGACGATCCGGACCACCCTGCAGGTTGCCATTGCGGGCAGCCTGGTTCCCGGCAGCAACCGAGCGATTTCGCCGCCGCGCTTCCGATACCAGCAAAGATCGACTCCCTCATGGGGTATACGGCGGGGCCGGTCATCCCACCACTGCCGAAGGTCACCAAACCCGGCGCCTGGAGGCAGGAGAAAACGGTCGAATTCAGCCAAGCTGGGATCATTCAACCGCCGGAGCGCGGTACAAAACGGAAAAGGCGCAGAAGACACGATTCAGAGGGCGAGCAGCCGCCGGTTGATGTCACTGGCGGCGACGGCTCCCTGGCCGGCGGCAATGATGGCCTGGGGGTTGCCGGGCCGCAGTGCCCCGACCACGTAAAGATTGGGTAGGGAAGACTCTCCTTGCGCATTGACGA
>JARRJE010000088.1:0-6759 GCA_037379765.1 Deltaproteobacteria bacterium | reverse complement strand
TCCAGGGGAAGCCCGGCCAGGAAACCGTCGTTAAAATGATATCCGAACCCGGCCATGATCGCCTCACAGTCGATCACCCGGCCGTCGGCCAGGCGCAGCCCAGTCAGCCGACGGTCGCCCAACACCTCCAGCGGCTCGCCATGGAAGAAGGCGAATCCTTCTTCCTCTGCCAGCTCCCGATCCTCGGCCGGAAGCTCGATCCCGCTCGCCAGGATGGCGATCTCAGCGGTGAACATCTGTTTCATCGCCACGGCCAGCCGAACCGTCTCCGCCGAATTGCCGGCGATGAGCAGCTTCTTGCCCGTGGTCCGATACCCGTCGCAATCCACGCAGGTGTAAAAACCACAGCCGAAAAAACGGTGCATATTCCTGATGCGGGGGAAATTGAAAGTTACGCCGGTTGAAATTAGGCAGATTCGGCCCAGATAGCGCTCTTCGCCGGCAGCGGCTGTAAAAAGACCGTCCTCTCGCGTCAGCCGGTCCACTTTCTTTTTCATCACCGTAACGCCGAACCGCTCGGCCTGCCTGAGGCCGATGCCCACGATTTCCTGGCCGGAGATGCTTTCTTGAGTGAGAAAGTTCTCAATGTGAACCGCGCTTTTGGTGCTGCCGCCACCTCGGTCCAACAGCAGGACGCTCCGGTTGTAACGCCCCAAATGAATGGCTGCCTGTAGGCCACCGGGGCCGGCGCCGATGACCAGACAGTCGTATATATGGCCGCTGTGATCCATTCGATATCTTTCTTTTTGTCCGTTTCGAAAACGCCAAGAAGGGTGGTTTCAGGATAGCGGAGACGAGCCCAGGTGGCAAGCAGTGTGGAAGGTTTATCCTTGTCAATCCTTTCCGGTTTGACAACGGCTAATCGTCCGTTATAACCTATTTTTAGGCGAGGTGCCGTAATCCCTTTTGGCAAAACGCGGAGCCTGCGCTTTGCCATCCTATATTGATCTATTTCAAAACCAACGCAAAGGAGGGGATCATGGAAGTCAAAGACTATTGCAACAATGTCCAGATGGAGCTGAATAACTGGAAGGCAAGGCTTTATGATATTATTCGCAAAATTGACCAGATACCGACCGGTGAAAAGCAGAAGATGCACGACGAGATTGAAAGCCTCCACATGATCGTCACCGAGCTCGAGGATCGGATCGACAACCTGCGCACGAATTGCCCCACCGAATGGGAACCGGAGCGAAAGGAACTAGGTGCCAAGGTCGAGAAGCTTGCCCAAAAATACGAAGAGTTGTGGCATTATCCCGGATTGGGTGAGGATACTTCTAAACCGGGGGCTTGATCCAGCAGGCGCCGATCCCTGATTTGTGCTATAAAGAAGAGTCCGAATAACAAAAAGGAGAAGACCATGGAAATTAAAGACTACTGCAACAACGTGCAGATGGAGCTGAACAATTGGAAGGCCCGTCTCTATGACGTCATGCGCAAGGTCGATAAATTGTCCACCGGTGAAAAGCAACATATGTTCGAAAACATCGAGGACGTGCACATCCTCATGACCGAGCTCAATGACCGTATTGAGAAGCTGCGCACCGAATGCCCCACCGAATGGGATCCGCAACGGGAAGAGATCACTGTCAAGATCGAAGATCTGAAAAGCCGGGCCGAGGCTATGGAAAAGGCCATGTTCGATTACACCATGGGCGGCTGAGTCGATCCTCCGGAAGTGGTCACAGGCACCATATTTTCGTGCGGGGTCATTTGCACTTATGCGAACTTAGGGCACCTGGGATCACTTTATAATTTTTTCCTCGTCATTTCGGTCTAGTCCCCATATCCGATAATCCAGTAGGAACTCCGGCAGAGAGAAAGCACGGCTGCGGCCGTGCTTTTTTTACGGGAGCAAGCACCAATTGATCGGGAGGAGAAAATCCGGTGGATGATTTTGAACCCGGAAAAGCCGATCTCCTGGTTGGCCGAAAAGCCTGAACACCATCTTGTCCGGCTGCGGCTTTTTTCTATTTCCCGCCGCCATTGCCGCCGACCACTATTTTTCTTGTCGAAATCTCCCCGTCGCTGACCAAGATGGGGGAGGGGCACCTGCGTATCCTTCCTCGGTCCTTCCTGTAAAATGCCTTCCCTTCCTTTTGATTTTTTTGTACTACTAGCGGCCATGGCACGGAAAAAGAAAAAGCCCTATCCGGAGTTTTCCGTCTTTCTTACCTTCTTCGTCCTGATCGCCTTCGGGACGGCGATGTTGGCCATGCCCTTCGTGCGCTACCAGGGCGGTATTTCTTTTCTGGACAAACTGTTCATGGCCACCTCGGCCGTCTGCGTCACCGGTCTGGTAACCGTTCCCACTTCAGGTTTCAACCTTGCCGGCCAGTCCGTGCTCCTCATGCTGATGCAGTTGGGCGGCATCGGCATAATGACCATCACTTCGAGCCTGATTCTGGTCTTCCGGGGCGAGCTCAACCTGCACCAGCGACTGATGGCCGCCAGCATCACCGAATCTTATGCCCTGCGCGAGGTGGAGGGGGTTCTTGTCACTGTCCTTAAATACACTTTCATCACCGAGGCTTTGGGTGGTGCCGTTCTGGCAGTAGGTTTCGGCTTTCAAGGATATAATCTCGCGGATAGCCTGTACTATGGTCTGTTTCATGCCGTGTCCGCCTTCTGCAATGCCGGTTTTTCCCCTTTCGACACCTCCCTGATCGGCATGAACGGGCTGGTTAAGGTCACGGTCATGGCCTTGATCGTCCTGGGAGGCCTCGGCTATTATGTGGTGTTTGATGTCGGTGATCTCCTGCGGCGCCGGCGTCGGCTTACTATTCATACCCGCGCCGTGATATACGGTACTGCCGTCTTGATCATCGGAGGGGCTTTCCTTCTGTACCTTTTTGAGAGAGGAGGGATAAGCCTGTTGGACGCCTTCTTCCAATCGGTGACGGCTCGCACCGCCGGCTTCAATACTGTGGACATCGCCGGGCTTCATGCCAGCAGCCTTTTCGTTCTCATTATCCTGATGATCATTGGTGCGGCACCGGGCTCTACCGGCGGCGGCGTCAAGCTGACCACCTTTCTGGTGACCCTTTTTTCGGCGTACAATATCATCCTCGGCAGAGACAGGGTCGTTATTTTCGGCCGCAAGCTGCCCTTTTCCACCGTCTTGCGGGCCTATGCCCTGATTATGCTCTACGTTGCCTTTCTGGCCCTGGGGACCATCGTGCTTCTCCATACCGAGGGTAAACATTTCATCGACGTTCTATTTGAAATGACCTCGGCGGAGGGAACCGTCGGGCTGTCTCTCGGCCTTACACCGCTGTTGAGCTGGGCCGGCAAGGTTGCTATCATCATTGCCATGTTCGTCGGCAGACTCGGGCCGGCAGTGCTGGTCCTGACTTTTCTGCGGGAAGAGCACAAATCCCGCATCGATTATCCGGAAGAAAAAATCATATTGGGGTGAGGCATGGAAAAGGACATCGCCGTCATCGGTCTTGGCGTTTTTGGCTACGAAGTGGCCGTCCGGCTTCAGGAAGAAGGAAAGAACGTTCTCGCCATGGATCTCAATGAGGAGATCATCCGTCGCATCCGGGATCAGGTTACCGGCGCCGTCATCGCCAACGTCATCGACGAGGAAATGATGGCTGAGCTGGAGCCGGCGAAGTTCGACAAAGTCATCCTCGGTCTGAGCAGCAATTTCGAAAATATGATTCTCGGCATCACTTACCTGAAGCGACTGGGAGCGAAGTACATCATCGCCAAGGCGAACTCAGAGACCCAGGAGGAAATTCTGCTCAAGATCGGCGCCGACGAGGTAATCCTGCCCGAAAAGCAGGCAGGCCAAAGGTTGGCCGAGCGCCTCGCCCGGCCAAATATCGCTGATATGCTTGCCATCGACGAGCAGATCCACTTGGCTGAAATTAAAGTGACCGGCCGCTTCGCAGAGAAAACCCTGCGCGATCTCGACCTGCGCCGAAGATACAACATCACCGCCCTTATTTTAAGGCGAAACGGCGACAAGCCCAGGGTGATTACCAACCCGGAGCTCCGTCTTGAAGAGGGCGATCACTTGGTAGTACTCGGCGATCCCGGGGACATTGTCAAAACGTTTTCATAAATGAGCCGGCCTATGGCGTTTAACCGTTAATCGTCGATTGGGAAAAGAACCTGCCCCGTGCCTCTTCTCGTGACGAGCCCACCGGAGAGCCAATCTGCAAATATTCTCAATTCAGATTGCCGTGAGAGGGCTACAGCGCTTCCTTCCAAGTGCTTCCGCTCTTCGCTTTGTTGATGAATTTCCTCGCAAGAAAAAGCTCCGATAAACAACAAACCCTTTAAAAAACCTGACCGATGGCGGGAGCAAGAAAAGTCGAACCAAAAAAATTCTGAGCCGCCGACGGTGTGAGGGCATCTGAGCTGCGGGTCGCATTGGCGGCGCAACCCGATGATGTTAAAATGTGAGAGGAAAGGATTTCCTTGTGACTGATTCGATTAAGCAGAATCGCAGCCCGGTCGTTCCAACGCGGTTTTTTGCCGCCATCCAATTGAGATTTCAGGAATCGACATGAAAGAAGCGAAAAACGCCGATCAGCAGGCAACTGATACCGCCGTTGCCGAGAAAAAGCTTCCCGAGGAGCTCCCTTTTTTTATCGTCTCCGACCTTGTGCTGTTCCCGCGCTTGGAGATCCCACTCGAGCTGGACCAGGAAGCCGTCGGCTTCATAAATCATATCTGGGAAAAGGACCGGTTGTTTGCCATTTTCACCCGGGAACGGCAGAACCGGGACAACATTTACGATATCGGCACCGCCGTTTACATTCGCCGCAGGACCAGGACCAAGGAGGGGAGAGTCCGGCTGCTGCTGCAAAGCATCTCGCGGGTGGCAATCCAGGAGCTGCTGCCGCCTGATCCTTACCCTCGGGCCCGCATCGAGCCGCTGGGCGGCAGGGTCGATCCGGAGGACATCCAAGTCAAGGCCCTGACCAAGAATGTTCAGACCGCTTTCGCTCGTTTCCGGCGTCTGTCCCCCCACCTGCCCAAGGAGCTTGACACCGATGCGCTGCGGACCGACAACCCGGCATGGTTGACGGATCTGGTCGCTTCCTATCTTGATGTGGGGGTGGAGGCCAAACAAGAGCTGCTGGAAGAGCTCGATATCCATAAACGACTACAGAAAGTGCTCATCCTGCTCACCCAGGAAATTGAGGTTCTGGAAATCAGTCTCTCCATCCATAACCGTATCCGGGACAGCATGGACAAGGACAAGCGGGAGCACTACCTGCGGGAGCAGATCAAGGCCATCCGCCAGGAACTGGGAGAGGAGGAGACAGGCCTTGCCGAGCTGCATCGACGGATCGAGGCCAAGAATATGCCGACCGAGGCAAAAGATGAGGCGGAGCGGCAATTCGAGAGGCTCACCAGGATTTCGAGCTCGTCGCCCGAGTTCATGGTGACCCAGACTTATCTCGAATGGCTCCTCGACCTCCCCTGGCAGGAGGCCACCCGTGACAACCTGGACCTGCGGCGAGCGGAACGGATCCTCAACCAGCATCATTTCGGTCTGGAACAGGTCAAAAAGCGGATCCTCGAATTTCTAGCGGTGCGCAAGCTGAAAGCGGGCGGCAAGGGGCCGATTCTCTGCTTTCTGGGCCCCCCGGGTACCGGCAAGACCTCCATGGGCCGCTCCATCGCCACCGCGCTGGGTCGGCGGTTTTACCGTTTCTCCCTGGGCGGCATGCGCGATGAGGCCGAGATTCGGGGCCACCGCCGGACTTACGTGGGAGCCATGCCCGGCCGGATCATCCAGGCTTTGAAGAAGACGGGCGTGAACAACCCGGTGCTGATGCTCGATGAGATCGACAAGATGGGTCAGGGCTTCCGGGGAGATCCGGCCTCAGCTCTGCTCGAGGTGCTCGACCCCGAGCAGAACAGCGCCTTTGTAGACCACTATCTCAACCTCAAGTTCGATCTTTCGACCACCTTTTTCATCGTCACCGCCAACCGGCGGGATACCATTCCGCCCCCCCTGTTCGACCGCATGGAGATGATCGAGCTCCCCGGCTATACCCGGGAGGAGAAGCTCGCCATTGCCCGGAAGCACCTCGTCCCGAAACAGCTGGAGGAAAACGGTCTGAACCCGTCCCAGTTGAGTTTTTACAAGAGCGCCATCGACCGGATGATCATCAACTACACCCGGGAGTCGGGTCTCCGCAATTTGGAACGCCGGATCGCCGCAGTCTGTCGTCAAGTGGCATTCGAGGTGGCGCGAGGCAAGAAGGAGAAAATCGTAATCCGGGCAGGGGATGTGAACACCTATCTTGGCCCCCAGAAGATTTTTCCCGAGGCGGCCCAGCGCACCAGCGTGCCGGGGGTGGCCACCGGCCTGGCATGGACACCGGCTGGCGGGGATATACTCTTCATAGAAGCCACCATGATGCCGGGCAGTCAGAAGCTGATTCTTACAGGCAAGCTGGGCGACGTTATGCAGGAGTCAGCCAAGGCCGCCCTCAGCATCCTGCGCTCGCGAGCGGCCGAGTTCGGGGTGGGCAAGGAGCTCTTCGAGAACCACGATTTCCATCTCCATGTGCCGGCCGGCGCCATTCCTAAGGACGGCCCCTCGGCCGGAATTACTATCCTTCTGGCTCTGGCCTCCCTGATTTTGGAAAAGCCGGTACGGAGCGATGTGGCCATGACGGGAGAAATCACCCTGCGGGGCATGGTTTTGCCAGTGGGCGGTATCAAAGAGAAGGTGCTCGCGGCACAGCAGGCGGGAATCAAAAAGATCCTGCTACCCCGGCAGAACAA
>JARRJE010000087.1:0-8065 GCA_037379765.1 Deltaproteobacteria bacterium | reverse complement strand
GGCTGACCCCCGAGCAGTACCTGAGGGCCCTGGTGCGCAACCCCTTCAACTGGCTCTTGACCGCAATCTATGCGGTCGGCCTGCCGGTGATCGTCCTCCGGTTTATCAACGGCCTCGGCTACGTGACCCACAGCTCCTACGATTATCCCTGGGGACTGTTCCTGGCCTGGGGGCTCTTCACCATGGTGCCGCTTTCGGCCTCGGGCTTCATGATGGGGACCACGGTGGAGTTATTCGGCCGCAAGGATTTCAAGCCGATCGAGCGGCTGGGTCTGCTCAACGGCCTGCTCGGTTATTTCTTTGCGGTGATGTTTCTTCAAGTAGACCTCGGCCAGCCCTGGCGGCTCATCTATCCCATGCTGATCTCCCTGGGCCCGGCGGCCGTCCTTTTTCTGGTCGCCTGGCACGTGGCTACCTACCTGTCAGTGCAGATCGCCGAGCTGGTCCCCGCAGCTTCCGAGTGGATGGGGCTCAAAAAGCCCAAGAAGGTGATCAAGAGCCTGGCCCTGGGTCTGACCATCGCCGGCATCATTCTCTCTACCTTGCACCAGGGCGCTCTGGGTGCGCTCTTCACTTACGCGCCGGGCAAGGTTCACCCCCTGTGGTACTCGGCCGAATTCCAGTGGATCCATTTCCTCACCTCGGCGGTGTTCGGCGGCCTCTGCATGCTGATTGTGGTGAGCACGCTCGCCAAGTGGTTCATGCGCTGGCGCATGGACGACACCTTCAAAAACAGTCTTGATCCGCTGACTCTGGGCCTGGCCAAGGGCGCGTCGCTGGCGATGGTCACTTACCTGGTCATCAAGATCCTGGCGGTGGCCCACGGCAACAAATGGGGCTATCTTCTCACCGGCTGGGGCGAGTATTACCTGTTCGAGCTGGGAGTGGGCGTGGTGGTACCGCTCATCCTCTTCACCTCCGCGATCCGGAATGGGAATCCGGGGATGGCGCGGGTCGCCGCCTTTCTCGGCGTCTTCGGCATCGCTCTGAACCGGATCGACACAGCGCTGATCGCCTTCAACTGGAAGTTGTACCAGGAAATTCCCCAGTGGCGGGAAGTGGTCATTGTGATCACGGTGTATGCCACCTACATTGTGGTCTACCGCGCTATCCTGGCCCGGCTGCCGATCCTTTACAGCTGGAAGGGAGCAGCAGAATAACAGCATCATCCTCCGAAAGGACCTGGTGGTTGTGTGGTGGCAGGCTTTATGCCAGCCACCAGGTTCTCTTTCCGGAGAAAACCGGTCCGCAGCAATGCGGGCGGATTGGCCCCGGCGAGGTCGGAAACCATGACCCTTCCTCTCAAGAAGACTTTTTCGCTCACCGTGGCATTGATCACCTTTCTTCTTGCCGGCATGCTGGTTCTGGGCGTCCGTCAATACCAGCTGCACCGCCACCACCGGGAGATCATCCGTCAGACCGAGCAACTTCTCTTTCAATTCTCCCTGATCCGGGAGCACATCCTGGCTTCGATCGTGAACGGGCGGCCCGGCCAGCTGCAGCTGATAGCAGGAGAAGTGGAAACTTTCCATGCCAACGTCTCGCAGATCATGAGCAATCCCGCGATCCCCGACGAATACAAACTGGCCTTTGCCAACCAGGTGGATTTGCCCGGGCTGGTGCTGCAGCTTCGCAACGTTCAAGAGGAAATATTTCCGCCAGGAAAAGCCCGACGGCTGAACGAGCTCACCCGCAATCTGGGCGAGCGGCTTGCCCTTTTCGACCGCATGGTGCTGGAACACGCCAAGCGGCAGGTGCTCGACTTCCAGACGGCGGTGATCGGCATTCTCGCTCTGACAGTCGGCGGGTTGATCGCGCTGCTGTTTTCTGGCCACCGGCGGCTTGCCAAGCCGCTCTTCGTTTTGCTCCGGCAGATCAAAGAGGTGAGGGATGGCCGACGGCATGCCATTGTGGGCAGCAGCAGCTGGCACGAGGTGCAAAGTTTGGCGACCGTGGTCTCAGAGCTGCTGGCGGAGGTTCGCCGGCTGGGGGAGAAAGTCACAGACCAGGGAGATCTGCTGGAGATGAGCAAAGAGGTACTGAAGTCGGTGACGGAAGCGGAGAGCACGGAAGATCTCTACCAGAGAATGAGCAGGGCGCTGCTCGCCCATTCCGGGTACTGCCTGGTATGGCTGGGAGTGGAGCAGAAAGAAAGCGGCGGTCTGGAGCCGGTGGCGGCGGACGGCTCCACCACCATGAGCGGGAAGGAGTGCAAGGAGTGCATGGCCGTGCTCCTCAGTGCAGCCGAGCAAAAGGAAGGCGGTCAAAACCAGACCGTGGCCGCGTTGCAAAGCGGGGAACCGGTTGTGCGCCGGCATATTCTGGCCGGCATGCCAAAGGGGACGCTGAAAAACACCCCGTTCGCCGAAAAGGAGGTGAGCTGCGCCTCCGTGCCTCTGGCAAGCGGCGATGAGGTGCTGGGGGTGGTCAACCTCTATTCCCTGGAGCCCAAGAGCTTTGACCGGGCCGAAATGGAGTTGTTGCTTCTGCTGGCCCGGCTGGCGGCGGCCCGACTCGAGGTTCTGGCAAGCGTGCGGCAGCGGGTCGGCCGGATGCCGGCAGGCGAAGCCGAGGGCAATCTGCCTCTTGAGATCAACAACATGTGCAATGGCATTATCAACTATGCCCAATTACTCACCGATGAGTTGGGCGGTTCGGTCGCAGCTGAGCAGAACCTGCTGCTCGCCAAGATTATCAAGGAAGGGGAGAGGATTGCCGCCCTGGTAGGGCCTTTGGCGTAAAGGGGGCCACGGGCACCGCATCTTCGCGCGATCGCTCCCGCCCGCATAGCGCTGCTATAGCGGGCGGTCGCGCTTGCGCGAATCTGCGGCACCTGTGACCCCCTTCCTTTTTGACTCAGGGTTTGATTAGATGGCGCAGGTTATATCGTCATTTGTCAACGAGTAACGTAGGTAGTTGTTCGAGAATGGCGTCTTCCAGGTCGGTTTGGAGATTGAGGAGCCGGGAGGCGGCCTGTCCCAGGGTCGCGAGCGTGGCCGGCGAGTTGGCGGCGTGGATCCCGGCGCAGTTGTAATTGAGGCAGAAGATGGGCTTGAGCCTCAGGATGCAGCCGCGGGGTCCGAGAAAGGAGCATTCAATGCCGTCGTCCCGCTGCACGGCCACTGCGATCCCCAGAAGCATGTTGGCCAGCAGCAGAATGGAGTCGGTCTCGTTCGTCATCTCCAGGCTGCAGCATCCCCCTGCCGGCCTGCTGCCGCACTCGCGGCAAAGCGCGGGCATGGCCATGGACTCCATCACCTGCCCGAGCCCGGTCGCAGCCTCCTCGACCCGAGCGAGAAGAGAGCTGATTTCGGGCGCCGCCGCCAGCCGGGCACCATGCTTTGCGTTAAGCTCCCCGGCCAGGGCCAGCTTAATCGGAACCGAAGCGAAGTAGAGATCGTGGAAGTTCAATTCAAGGCTCAAGGTCCGGGTTTCAAGGATTTAAAGCGGGAACGCCCATCTTTTCACTTTCATCCTAGCCGTGTAAGCGGTCACAGGTGCCAAGTGGGTTGGTTTTACTTGTCCCTCATTACTCGTTACTAGTTAGTTACTGCTTCCAGGAGCCACAGACACCACAATTCTTTCCGGCGGCGGGCCAGGAATTTGAGGTCCCGGGCGGGGAGGGCGGCGAGGAGGTCGGGCTCCATGGCCGGAACGAAGCCGGAGATGAGGTAGCGCGGGGCGTGCCAGAAATCCGGATTCTGAAACAATCCCTCCAGTAGAGTGCGATAAAGGTTGGCCACCACCAGGTCGACCCGGGTGTCAGGGCATTCCCGGCGCAGGTCGAGCTTTCGAACCTTGACTTGATCGCCAACGCCGTTGCGCTCGGCGTTGGCGGCAGCAAGCTTGCAGGCCAGGGTGTTGTGATCGACGGCGGTCACTGTTTCGATTCCTTTGCGAGCGGCGGTAATGGCGAGAAGGCCGGTGCCGCTCCCCAGGTCGAGCATAGAGCGGATGGGGTATGGCGGCTCGGTGAACTGTTCGAGAAGGGCCTCCAGGCAAAGGCGGGTGGTCGGATGAAAGCCGGAGCCGAAGATGACGCTCGGATCCAAGCGGATGTCGGCCGGCGCCGGGTCCCAAACCGGGGCCACGGTGAGGTCCCCCGCGGTGAAGGCGGAAATGGCATGGCCCGCCTCCCAGTCATGGTAATCGAGATCGGCCTCGTAAATAAGAGAACCGCCGGTCCGCAAGCACAGCTCATCGATCAGTTCCTTTTTCTCCCGGTGAAAGAAGAGGACCGCCTCGTCGTCCTCCACCCAGGCGCCGATCAGGTCCGGGTCGGTAAGAACAGGCAGCTCGGCCAGGGCGAGGTTGTAAACGTATAATCGGTCGTAACGGCTGTAAGAGGATTTGAGCACTGGTTAACCTGTTGTTGATAATACCCATTGGCACGCAGCCGAGCACCGGAGAATCTGCCGAAAGAGGAGTTTGCATTGTTTGAGCCCCCGCCGGGGGCGAGTTTGCAAACTCCCGGCAGATTTGAGGACGCGCAGGGAATCCGCCGGAGGCGGACAAGTGACACGGGCGCCCTTTCTTTTGGTTCGTTTTCTTTGGGTGAACAAAGAAAATGAACGTAAATACAAGTATTTTTCTTTGTGGTCGGTGCTGCCTTGATCTTCCGCGTCAGAAGGGCGGAAGCAAGCCCAGCTCTCTAATAACCGCTTTTCAGCCGATTTTCACGATGATTTCGTCAAGCGATCGCTTGGGCACGTGGTGCACCTGTTGCTCGTCGCGCCAGTAACGAATGTCTCCGCCGGGACCCACAGGCTCTATGACCACTTCCTCCCTGGGATGGCCGAGAGCGATTATCAGCAGAATCTTGAGGTGGTCGGGGAGCTTCAACAATCGGCGTACCTTGGGACCGACCGAGCCGATGCGGCAGCCGGCAAGGCCGCTGGCGGTGGCGCCCAGGAGGATATTTTGGGTGGCGATTCCCAGGTCGCAATCCGCCTCGCCGGCGATCCTGGTATCCAGCAGGCAGACGATATAGGCGGGCGGCCGTTCGCCCGGTGACGGCCCCGGCCAGTCTCGAAGATAGCCGGCCCAGAGGAGATGGGGGAAGATCCCGGCGCTCAGCTCCTGATCGTTCACTAGGACATACTTGAGCGGCTGGAGGTTGCGGGCCGAGCCGCCGAGACTGGCCAGCGCCACCAGCTCGCGCAGGGTTGCCGTGGTCACCGGCTCTTCCTCGGCGAACCGGCGGCAGGTGCGGGTCCGCGCCATCAGCTCGACCAGGTCGTTGTCGGTCATGATCGCAAGGCCTCAAGTCCGATTTCCACCCGATTGCCCGGCCGGCCGGGGGCATCGGCCGCTGTCGGTCCGCCGGTCGGGGCAATCGCCACTCGGTCCCGCGGCAGGCCGAGCCCGACCAGATAACGTTTGATGTTTCTGCTGCGGTTGCCCGCCAGCTCCCTCAACTCCTAATCGTTGACCTCGATCCGCCGTGGAGTGGACCCGGAAACGGGCGGGGAAGAAGGCAACCGGATTTCCTCTTTGCCGTATGCTGCGGTCAGCTTGCCGGTTTGCTGCGCTTCCCGCGCCAGTTTTCGTACTTTTTCTTCCGCTTCTTTCCGGGCCTTGATCGCCTGCCGGTCTTTGCTGCCGGCAAAACCTCTGAGGACGAGCTTCAGTTGCGGCCGGTCGGTCAGGACCCGGGCCAGGGCCTGCAGTTGCTTTTCGATCCTCGGGGTCAGGTTCGCCCCGCCTTGGGGGAAGGACAGGTATTCCTGGAGGCCTGCGTTCGGGGCCGCGGCGGCGAGGAAAGAAAACGGGGACACCGCGGTCCGCAACAGCAGGTTCCGAAGCGGACGCCGCAACTCCTCCCGATAGGAGAAAGCGGGGTCGCGGGGATCGCCCGTCACCGGGATGTCGAGATCGATGCGATCGTTCCGGTTGGCAAGCAGGGCAAAGGTCAAGGGAAGGCGGCTGGAGCGGTCCAGGACATCGCCCAGAGTGATTCCGGCTACCTGGAGGTGATTGGTCGCCTGCAGGTGACCGTCGGTGAGATGCAGGGAAGCGGTCAAATCGAGGGTGCCGCCGGCGAGCTGATATCCCAGCTGTTTCCTCAGGTAGGGCGAAAGGGAGACGATGGGAAAATCGTGAAGCTCGACTTGGATCTCGGACGCAGACTCCTCGGCGAAAGGCTGCAGGGTGCCTTGTACCGAAAAGGAAGCCTGCTCGATTTGGCCGGCGAGAGTGATCCGGCTGCGGCTGTCGGCAGTGCTGGTGAGAGAAGCGATCGAGCCGGCAACGGCGGTTGCTGTTGCTGCATAAGGAGGAGAGGCGCCCGGATCGGAGAAGGCCAGCTCACCATCCCTGATTACCACCCGGTCAATGGCCAGCCGGGGCTTATCGTCTGCCTTGGTCCAGGAGAGGTTCCACAGCCCCTCCGGACTGGAGCTTCCCTTGCCGGTCAGCGTCCAGGCGGCAAATGGCTGATTGAGGGTTACGGCGGCGGACCGGACGATCCCGGACCGGAAATCGACGGTAATTTCCTGGCTGTTCGCCTGCTGGCAGCGAAGAATGTCCTGATCTTTGTCATCGGGAGGAGCAGCGGCGAAATTGCCGATACGGGCGGACCCGAGGAAAATACCCTCCGGTAGACGCAGTTCCCCATTGGCCTGCAGGGAGCCCCTCTGGATAAATGGCCGAAACCAGCCGGTCAACAGGGGCTGCAGCCGGAGTAAGGAGAGGTCTTTGACCCGGCCTTTCAGCCGGGCGACAAAGGGGGCCACCCCCAAAGTGCCGGCGAGGTGAGCGGTTCCTGCAGGGTCCTGGTGCGAAGGCGGAGGGTTGCGTCCTTAAGGGCGGCCGCTTTGACCGCGACCTGCCACTTCTCCGCCCCCTTCTTGGAAGCACCTCCGTTGAGCCTGCCTTCCTTGTCCCAATCCAGGAAAAGGAAACCTCCGGCCGCTTCCAGGTCGCCGAGGACGAGCCGACGGCCAGGCCAGTCCATGGCGGTGTCCTTGACTGCAACTTCCGGCAGCCGCAGCCATTCCTCTTGCTGCCGAGCCAGAGAGAGGCCGGTGATGTGGGCTGCCAGTTTGCGGAGCGAAAACTCAAATCCTGCCTTCTTGGAGTCGGCGGTGAACTCGGCCTCGACCTTGGAGACCTCGGCGCCCTCCCGGATGCGGAGCCCGCGTGCTTCTTCCAGATATGGATTGAAGGCGGCGAGCTGCAGCAGGTGGCCGACGAGAATGCCCTCGGCGCGCAGCGGTTTCTGGTAAAGCCGGCCTTGGGCGGAAAGGCGGGTCTGGTCCTTGTCGTGGCCGCTGAACGCAAAAGTGGCCTGTTTCCCGCTGTCGTTGGTCAACCCATCGATGGTCAGAGAAAGATCGGTCCAGGTGTCGGAGAATCCCCCCTTTACCCGACGGTCGACGAAAGCGAGCCTGCCGCCGCTGACCAGCAGTCGATCGATTTCCACCTTGGTTCCCGAGGCAGCAGTGAGCCGGGGCAGGAGCCAGTGGCCATCGGCGTCGCGCTCCAGAAAAAATTCAGGCTGCTGGAGCACCAGTTCCTTGAGTCGGTAGCTGCCGCGCAAGGGGGCAAAGGAGATGACACCCTTGGCCGTCGGCAACCTGGCCAGTTCTTTCCCGCCATCTGCCGATTGCAGCCAGACATCAGTGAGCTTGCCGGTTCCTTCGATCTGCAGCCGGGTATCGGTTTGCTCCCCGGTCTGGATCAGCAGATTGAGATCAAGGTCGGCCCGGCCCTTGCCCACTCTGAAGTCGGCATCAAGGGGTAGGTAGGCGAAAAAACGGGGCAGGTCGAGCTGCTTGAGGTGAAGGGTCAACCGTGCCTCCGAGCCCTCCGCGTTGGTGCGGGTTTCGCCGGTGAGCAGGAGAGGGCTGCCGTCGACTTTTGCCGCGAACCGGGGGGAGAGGAATCGTTCCGGCCGGTAATCGATATTGGCCAGGGAGGGCAGGGTGAGATTGATCTAGTTTAGCACACCGCGCGCCGTGCGCAGTTGACGAAACAGCCGAAAAACCCGGCTGACCGCTTGGCGCACGCTCTCATCAACCGCCAGACGGGGTTTGTTCGTCGCTTCATCCCAATCCAGGCCAAT
>JARRJE010000086.1:0-6870 GCA_037379765.1 Deltaproteobacteria bacterium | reverse complement strand
TGGCAAGGCCCCCTTACCACATCCTCCATGACCCGCGCCTTGTGCGATGTTGATGGCACCAGTCTAGACCGCATCCAGATGATCAAAAGCTGACTCGACAACAAGGACGAAATGCACGAGCAAGTCAGGACAATGGTGCCATCAACGATCAAAGGCAATTGAGATAAGGTTGTCCACATTGTCCACAATACCATGATCGTAATGAAAGCCACTTCCACCAACAAAATCGACAAATGGAGATGACGCCGTGGTAACTGAAACCACTCTGACGCAAGCCAAGCTCACGTCCGACGAGGCAAAGAGCATCGCGAAGGAAGTGTTTCTTTGGGGTATGCATCCTGTCGCGATCTATCACCTGCGCTACAACTTCGCGCAAAACGAAAAGAGCATGCGCTATGTCGGCCTCAACCGGCTTGGCTGGAACCGCAGACCGATGAAAGCCCTGCCGCGCGTCGTCACCACCCCCAACGCCACTACGCTTTACGGCTTTGCGATGCTCGATCTGTCGAGGGAGCCGGTCGTCGTCACTGTTCCCGAGATCGAGGAGCACTACTGGAGCGTCCAGCTGTACGACAACTATGCCCGTTGGTGGCACATGGTCGGCAACCAGTTCAAAGCACCGGGCCCGGTGCGGCGGCTGCTGCTGGGCCCGAACTGGAGCGGCAGGCTGCCCGAAGGATTTGTCGGGGCCGACATCGTGCAGTCCCCCTCCGACTTCACCGGCTTGGCCGCTCGAATCGCCCTCACCGATGACACCGACCATGAGCTCGAGGTCGTCAACGGGATTCAGGACCGGATCACCGTCATGTCGCTCAGCCAGTGGATTGTCGCCGGCCGCAAGGATGTGAAGGCCGAGGACGTGCCTTTGACCAAAGGCGATTATCCAGCCTATCCCGGCATGGAGGCGGTCAAGGAGCCGGGAAGGCTCAAGGGCGCGGAGTTCCTGCGCTGGGTCAGTCTGGTGCTGAACGATTCCACTTTCACCAAACAGACCGACGGGTATCGCGAGATCCTCGCCTTCTCGCGTTTCGAGCACCTCGGCCTGAAAGCCGGCGAACCATTCGATCCGGCCCGGCTGTCCCCTGAGATCGAGGCCGCGGTCGAGGAAGGGATCGAAGAGGGCAGGCAGGAGGTGCTGGCCCTGGCAGCCGAAGGTTACGGTGTCATACGGAACGGTTGGAGTTTTTCGACCGATCTGGGTTACAGGGACACGGACTGGCAGCAACGGGCCGCTCTACGGGCTGATTGCCATCTGCGCCCCCGTGCCATCCCGTTCGCATATCGGTGCATTCTGCATGAAGGATTCCGAGGGGCGACCGCTCTCGGGCGAGCATCGCTACACGATCACGTTCAACCTGGACGACATGCCGCCGGTGACCGAGTTCTGGGAAATGCCGCTCTATGACAACGAGGGGTATTTTTACGACAACCCGATCGACCGCTATTCACTCAACAGCTACATGTTCGAGCGCGGCAAGTTGCACACCGAAAACGGTAAACTGGTGATCACTATCCAGTACGACGAGCCGACCAACCAGAAACAGCGCCAGAACTGGCTGCCCGCGCCGAAGGAAGGCTTCCAGTTTGCCGCCCGCTTCTACGGCCCCTTTACGCCATTGATCGACGGGAGTTACAACATGCCCGGCGTCGTGCGGGTGGATTGAGGACCTCTATCGCTCGTAGGGGCTACAGGATGTGCTGTCCATGAGGTTCTGCGCGCCCACATCAAGGTTAGGGGTAAATAGCCTGCCAGCAAGGTGAAGATCGAGATGTCATGAATTTTATTAAAACCACATTGATCGGGGGATTCCTTTTTTTGATCCCGTTCTCGATCGTTCTTCTGATTCTCGGCAAAGTGCGGAACGTCATGGAGAAGATGACGGCTCCGCTGGCCAACTGGCTGCCGGTCGAGACGGTCGGGGGCTTCGCCAAGGCCAACTTGGTGGCTGTAATCGCCATCATTCTAGCCTGTTTCGTGGCGGGTCTCCTGTCCAAAAGCCGGCTCGCGGCGCGGGTGGTGGAGTCGTTGGAGTCCGATTTCCTCCAATTCTTCCCCGGATATACCTTCATCAAAGGCTTGACCGGGGGATGGGCCGGCGACAAAGAGAAAGAGCAACTGACTCCCGTCCTGGCAAAGTTCGACGACTACTGGCAACTCGCGTTCCGGGTGGAGCGACTTGCCGACGGGAGGCTCGTCCTCTTCCTCCCGGGAACACCCGATCCGTGGTCAGGCTCGCTCGTGATCGTGGATGAAGAGCGGGTTCAGCCGATCGGCCAGAGCATGGCGGCGACTGTTCGCAATCTTCGGGCACTGGGACGAGGAACAGATGGATTGCTCTCGACCGGGAGTATGGACGCAAAGGAGTATCCGACTCCTGGAGCCTGAGCCGGCTGTCCTGGCTCGTCAATCTAACCGGAATCTGAAAAGAGGAGGGAGGCGCTGCTATGACAACCAACAAATTTACAAGGCGATGGCGTGTTGGGACGGTGATGGCGGTCATGCTGGCCGCAATCACGGCGGTAACCTTGCCTTTCGGGGCAACAACCTTTGCCCAGGACCAGAGCGGAGCCGGGAAGGACAAGGGGCTGCTGCCGATTCCCGATTACAGCGGCGACATTTGGGCGCGCAATTTCTTGAGCGGAGAATGGGACGGCGCTCGGAATGATCTGGCGAAAAGGGGGGTTCAGTTTGACGTCGAGTGGACCCAGTACCTCCAGTCCGTTGCCGCCGGCGGCATTGACACGTCCACCTTGTATGGCGGCAACCTCGCTTATAATCTGAAGCTCGATCTGATGCGCATGGGCGTTTTGCCCGGGGCCTTGGTCCAGATCCGGGCCGAGACCAAGTATGGCAATACGGTCAACGGCATCGCCGGGCCGATTCTGCCGGTGAATACCGCCGGACTGGTCCCCCTGACAAAGCCGATGAACGACGACGTGGCGATCACTATCACCGACCTGAATTATACCCAGTTCCTGACCGAGCAGATCGGTTTGATGATCGGGAAGTTCGATACGTATAACGGTGACCCGAACGAATTTGCCTCCGGACGCGGCATTAGCCAGTTCATGAATTTCAACCTGATCTTCTCCGCGCCTTTAGGTATTCTCCCATACAGCACACTGGGGGTCGGGGCGCTTTTCATGCCCTGCAAACGGTTGACCATCAGCAACCTTGTCGCCAGTCTCAATGATTCTTCGACCACTACCGGGTTCGATGAATTGAACGCCTGGTTCTGGAGTATCGAAGCCGATTCCCAATATCAGGTGGGCCATCTGCCCGGTGGGTTGAATGCCGGCTACGTTTACGCCTGGAACAATAACTTCCTCAATCTGCAAAACCCGTTTATTTTCGTGCCGGGCCAAGGCCTGCAAGTGAGTGCAGAGAATAATTCATGGGCGACCTATTTCAGCCTCTGGCAGTACCTCTTGGTCGAGGATAAGGTAACCGGCCCGGTCGATTTGCTGAACGGCGTTCCGGACCACCAGGGCTTCGGATTGTTTTCCCGGATCGGTTTTGCCGACGATAAAACCAATCTCGCGAAATTTTCTGCCAGCCTCGGCTTGGGCGGCCGCGGCCTCATCCCCCGCCGCGACGACGACTTATTCGGCATCGGTTACTACTATATCAAAGTGTCAGAGAATCAGATCGGCAACATCCTGGGATTCGATAACAAGAGTCAGGGCTTTGAGGCCTTCTACAATCTCGCCATTTCGAAATCCGCCTACGCGGCCTTTGACATCCAGGTCCTCGACGCCCCGGCGCCCGACACCGATACACCGGTCGTTCTCGGCTTGCGGCTCAACATAAGACTCTGAAATTGATCAGAAGGAGGAGCATGACGCCCGGTAAAAATGTCTCGGATTCGAAACCAGGTTCCCCCAAGATTTTGATCTGCGCATTACTATTCCTCATGGGGGCTTGGGGCCAACCGAATACGGCGGCAGGCCAGGGCGCTGGTCCTCCCGCCGATCACACGGTTGAAAAGGCGGCGGAAAAGGCGGCCGAGAAGGCGGCGGAAAAAACCGCTCAAAAAACAGCCCAGGAAGCCGCGGCCAAGGCTGAACAAAAAGCCAGACGCCCTGACGAATGGCGCGGCACGACCAAGGTTTTTTTCATCATCTATGTCGTGGATATCAATGCAATCAATGATGCCAACCAGACTCTCGCGGCCAATGTCTATATTCGCCTGCGTTGGAAAGACCCACGTCTGGCCAACCCCTCAGGCCTTTCCCGGCAGGTTCCTCTGGAGGAGGTCTGGAATCCGCGCGTCCTGCTGGCCAACCGGCAGGGGTTGGTCTCGAGATCGCTGCCGGAAGTGGCCGATGTCAAGCCCGACGGAACGGTGATCTATTATCAGCGCTATACCGGAAATTTGTCAGAGCAGCTCAATCTCTCGGCCTTTCCGCTCGACAGCCATGATTTCATCATCCATTTCGTGGCGGCGGGCTATTCAAGCGATGAGATAGAATTCGTGGAGGACTCCCTCCGTGGCGGGATCGCCGGCGGAGGCATGGCCGAGAACTTGTCACTGTCCGACTGGAAGATCCTCTCAGCGGAGCCTCTGGTCCTCCCTTACGAAGCGGTCAAAGGGCGCCAAACCCCCGGCTTTGCCTTCAGGTTCAAGGCAAAACGATACTTCAACTATTATCTCTGGCAGGTCGTGCTGCCGCTGGCGGTGGTCGTGGTCATGTCCTGGGCGGGGTTCTGGGTCGGCCTCGAGCATGTCGGAGTGCGCATCGGAGTTGCGACCAGCTCCATCCTGACCCTTGTCGCCCTGCGCTTCGCCTTGGGGGGTCTGCTGCCCAAGCTACCCTACATGACCCGGATGGATTATTTCACCGTCGGCTGCACCCTGCTGGTCTTTCTGGCACTGGTCGAGGTCGTAGCGGCTTCCTATCTCGCCGGTTCCACACGATTCCTGGGGGCCGCCCGAAAAATCGATTTGACTGCACGCGGGCTGTTCCCATGCGTTTTTGCCGGGCTACTGCTCTGGTTCGTGTCGGGGGGATCCCTGGGATGAGAGTAATGCACAAAGAAAAATATAAGGAAAAGGGCCCCAGGGGATGGAGGCAATCATAAGAATAACGGGAAACAGTGCCCGCCGCCTTACAGCACCGGCGCCTGCCACTCTTTCCCCTGCGAGGCGGCCACTTCCCGGTTGGTCAGTACCCCCCGAACGACATTGATGCCGGCGGCGAGCGCCTTATCGGCTTTGGCCGCCTGCTCCACGCCCTGGTCGGCGATGGCCTTGACATATGGAAGGGTGGCGTTGGTGAGGGCGAAGGTGGAGGTGCGGGGCACCGCGCCGGGCATGTTGGCCACGCAGTAATGGATGACCCCGTCCACCTCGTAGACGGGTTCGGTATGGGTGGTCGGCCGGGAGGTCTCAGCGATGCCTCCCTGGTCGATGGCCACATCGACAAGCACCGATCCTTTCTGCATGGCAGCGAGCAGATCGCGGCCGATGAGCTTGGGAGCGGACCGGCCTGGCACGAGGGCGGCCCCCACCACCAGGTCCGCGGTGCGAAGCTCGGTTTCGATGGTATAGCGGTTGGAAGAAAGAGTTTTGACCCGCCCCTGGAAGAGGTCGTCGATGGCAGCCAGGTTCCGGGGGCTGCGGCTGAGAACGGTTACCGCCGCCCCCAGGCCCACGGCCATCCGGGCGGCGTTTTTGCCCACGTTGCCGCCGCCGATGATGATCACCTGTCCGGGTGCCACTCCGGGGACACCGCCCAGAAGCACCCCTCGGCCACCCGCCGCTTTGGTCAGGAAGCGGGCGCCCTCCTGGACGGCCAACCGGCCGGCTACCTCGCTCATCGGAGCAAGAAGCGGCAGGAACCCGTCCTCCTCCTGCACTGTTTCATAGGCGATGCCGATTATCTTGCGGGCGAGCAGCTCCTCAGTCAAGGTGGGCGCCGGGGCCAGGTGCAGGTAGGTAAAAAGGATCAAGCCTTCCCGGAGAAACGGGTATTCGGGAGGCAGGGGTTCTTTCACCTTGACGATCATCTCCGCCCGGCCGTTGTCCTCGGCCGCGCTCCCGGCGATCTTGGCCCCGGCCTGTTCATATTCGGCATCTTCGATGCCGCTTCCCTCCCCCGCTCCCTTTTCCACGAGAACAGTGTGGCCGGAACCGGTGAGCACCTTCGCCCCGGCAGGCACCATTCCCACCCGGAACTCCTTGTCCTTGATCTCCCTGGGCACCCCGATGATCATGTGGCTCCCCCTTTTTTGTCTCCGCCTCCAACCTCAAGCGAAGCGCTCCTCCAACCACATTCTACATTTAGCTTTTGCTAAATGGGTAGAATGTGAACCTCTTTCCTCACCTGGTGCATCCCTTTCAGAAACAGCCCTTTGCGCCCATCGATGCTCACCGGGTCGCCGAACCGGATCTCTTGGCCGTCGATCTCGCACCGCTCTTCACTCTCGTACACCTTGAGCGTGTTGCAGCCCACCACGCAGGTCTTCTCCAACCTGATCGCCACCACCGAGGCATGCGAGGTCTGGCCGCCGCGGGCGGTGAGCAGACCGTCGGCCATGGAGATCTCCTTGATATCCTCGGGCACTGTGTCCTGCCGGATAAGAATCAGCGGGGTGTCGGGTTCCTGGCGCCGGAGTCGGCGGATGTTTTCTTCAGTGAACACTGCTTTTCCCCCAAGGGCGCTGCCGCTCACCCCGATCCCCTTGCCGAGGAGGTCTTCCGGGCCGACGGGATCGGCGAACACGTCGAAGCTTTCCGCCTTCTTGATGGTGATCATATCCCGGGTCTGAAGGACATAGAAATCTTCTTTCCGGGGACTTTCGAAGGTGAACTCCATCTCCTGAGGGTTCCAGCCCTTTTCATAGACCAGCTCCCGGGCCAGGGCCAG
>JARRJE010000085.1:7482-14417 GCA_037379765.1 Deltaproteobacteria bacterium | reverse complement strand
CTGATCCGCTTTCGTGATCAGGGGCTCCATTTTGTCATCGTCCCGGGGGTAGAAGGGTGCGCCGATACTCACCCCGATGGTGCAAATCTTCCCTTCCACATCGAAGGGTCGCTGAAGCGTATCGATGATCTTTTTGGCCACGGGCTTTACGTCCTCCGGTCGGTGGAGTCCTTCAATGGCTGCCACAAACTCGTCGCCGCCGATGCGACCGACCGTATCGGTTTCACGTACCGCTGCCCGGATGCGGTCGGCGACCTGCTTCAGGAGCAGGTCGCCGGTATCGTGACCGAAACGGTCGTTAACCGGCTTGAATTGATCCAGATCGAGAAAGAGAACTGCCACCAACTGCCCAGAACGGCGCGCTCGGGCCATCGCCTGCTGCAGCCGGTCGCTGAATAGCTTGCGGTTGGGAAGATCGGTGAGAAGGTCATAATGGGCGAGGTGGGCCATGCGCTCCTCGGCCTCATGGCGCTCCGTGATATCGAGCCCGGTGGCGATGATGTACTGGACGGTGCCGTTGGGTCTACGGAGAGCGGTATTGGACCAGGAAATAAGCCGCCGCTCGCCTTCCCGGGTGCGCCAATAGTTTTCATAGTGCGAGGGAAAACCGCCTGCCAGCAAGGAGGCAAAGACCTCCTTCACCATGGTGGGCTCCTCGGGAAAAAGGAGAGGGTTCCAGAGCGGCTTGCCCTTCATCTCTTCGGCTCCATAGCCGGTGAGGCGCTCGCAAGCCCGGTTGAAATGGATGATGCGGCCTTCGGCATCGAGCACCATCATCAATGCATCCATGGTCTCCAGAAGAGCTGCGGTGAAATCGCGCTCCTGTCGCAGCTCCTCTTCTATCTGCCGCTGGGCGGTGATATCGCGGGCAATGTGCACCGATCCGACGACCTTGCCGCCAGCATCCAAGAGAGGGGAGGCGCTGATCAGGAAAGTGCCGTCTACGCCCTTGATGGTCGCCTCAGCATCATGGGCCGTTCCGGTATTCATGAGCAAACTATGGGGGCAACCGGCCGGTGGACAGTTGCTGCCGTGCAGCAGTTGGAAGCACTGGCTGCCAAGGGCCTCTTCGCGGGAGACCCCGAGATGTTCGGCCATGGCGCGGTTGAGCCAGAGCAGGTTATGGCTGGTGTCGAGAATGATGATCGAATCCGGGATCGCATCGAACATCTGCTGCCAGAGTCGGCTAAGATCAGGTGCAGATTCAGGAAGATTGGTCAATTTTTTCGTCATCGGAAAGATCTTGAAGAGTGAGGTCGGCAAGCACCGATTTTGCGGCCGCCAATACCTGCGCAGCCAGTCTGCCGCCTGGCGACGGCCGGTTGATCGTACCCCAGACCACATCGACTAACTCTTCCGCCCGGACCTGATCGGCGCAGGTGGATGGCATCAGACCACCGTCGGAGTCCCCGGACTCCTGAAGATAGCCTGCAGTCCGCAGATCCGTGATGGTTTGTTCCACCTCGGCATCGGTGTAATCGAGGCGGTGGCCTAACCGGAAAGGGTCGGTCGGGTGCCGGTTCCGGAAGTCGTCGTAGATAACGCCAAGCAGGTCGTAAGAGAGAGCCAGCCGGAGTCCGGCATTCATTTGTCGGCGGGGCGCATAATGGCGCCAGACGTGGGTGGCATAGGAAAACTCCGCCCCGGAGAGGAACACTACCCAGCTGCTGTATACCCAAAGGAGAAAGAGGGGCAGAGTGGCGAAGGAGCCGTAGATGGCATTATAGCGGGCGACCCCAACCTGGAGGCGAATGTAGATCGCCTGGATCAGGAGCCAGCCGAGGGCGCCGATGATCCCCCCGATCAGCGCTGGCCGAAAGTTGACCCGGGTGTTGGGGAGAAATCGATAGAAAATAGTGAGGATGGCGATCAGCAGGATGATGGAGAGGAGGTGGATGACAAGGGGGCCAGCCCAGGCGACCGGAAAAAATCGCTCGATGAGCAGGGAGGTCTTCTTGCTCTGAAAAACGGCCATCGCTGCCATGCCGATGTTGACCGCCAGCGGGAGCAGGAGCATGAGGGCCAGATAATCCATGACTTTGCGGCCGATGGGGCGACCCTTTTTTGCATTCCAGACCACATTCATGGCATCTTCGATCGCGGCGAGCACCATGATAACAGTGATAAACAGGCCGATCAGGCCTACGATCCCCAGGGTGGCAAAGTTGGTGCGGTTGACGTAATCGAAGATGGTATCCACCGCCCGCTTCAAATGGCTGGCAAATGTCCGGGCGCTCTGTTGCTTCGCCGCTTCGGCGGCGGGTTCTTTTGCCTGGCCGGGCGGCGCCTGGACAGCGGTGCTCGCCGCCATGGTATCGATAAACTGGTAAGCGGCCTTGCGCATTTGATCGCCTGCGCCAAGTCCCTTGAGGACCGAGGTGGAGAGAGCCAGCACCGGGACAATGGACAAAATCACCGTGAAGGTGAGGGCGGAGGCCCGCAGCAAGATGTCATCCCGCCAGAACTCGTGCCAGTAAACGATGGTGATCCTGAGGGCGGCACGCAGGAAGCGGGAGGCCGCATCCTCACCGGCGACGGGCTCCCGCCACAGCCATATCCGGAAAGTACCCCAGCCGTGTAACCCTTTTTCAACCATATGGTCAGTGTCCGGGCAACCCTTTCAGCAACTCCTGGAGCGGCTGCTGCGGCGCTCCTTCTTGCTGCTTCGGCTGCTGTTTCTTCTGCAGGAACCGCTCAAGCTCCTGCACGCCCTTTTTCTGGACCTCCTCTTTGAGCCGTTCGCCGGCGGCAGCGAGGTTGAGCACAGGGCGCGGCCGGCTTACTTTGCCGGTGAGCTTGAAATCGATGGCCACTCCGCCCTCGGCGGTGGTGAGGTATTTGGCCAGAGAGGTTTTAGACTGGATTTTGCGGGCCAGCGGGCCAGTGAGAAGGAGCGCCACCGGCAGGTTGAGTTGGCCGTCAAGGCCGACGGTTCCGGTAATCTTGGCCTGGAAATCCTGGCCTGCCATGTTGGAGTCGAGCAGCGCTTGTCCTTTTTCCACCCGCAGCTTGCCGGTCAGTTCCTTGAAGGACGGAGCGCGCAGCTCGGGAATGTCCAGGAGCTGGGCCACTGCCGCAGTGATCGGGAATTCCCGAAGCTGGCCGTCGCGCACCTTATATTCGGAGCGCAACATCAACTCCTTCCTGATCTGTGGCCAGGCCGTGCCCCTGCCGGCCAGATCGACGGAGGAATTGAGATTACCGGTGAGCCAGTTCCCATATTTTTTCGAAATGAGGGTGGCGAGCTGACCGGCTTGAAGGGCGTACATCTTCATGGTTGCAGCATAAGACGGTTCGGACCGAGTCAGGTCGATCCTGCTGCTGCCGGTGATTCCGCCGGAGGCAGCGTTGGTGGAAAGATCGTTGATCCGGAGAATGCCTTCTTTCAATTCATAGGATGCGGTAAAGTTTTTCATCTCCAGGTTTCGGTAGAGAGCCTGGTCGATGTTGATGGTGCCGGTGGCGGTCATTCCGGCGGGGAGGGAGGAGGCCAGGGGGGCGGCTGATCCCTTGGCAGTCGGTTTCTTTCCGGCGGCAGGGCGGGAAGAGGTCGTTGCTGCCTTGGAGCCGCCGCCCAGAAGGGCGACAAGTCGGTCCACATCCAATTGTTTTGAGCTCAAGTCGAGGCGGACCTGAGGGGCCTTCTGCCAATTGGTAGCCGATCCCTCCAGGTGCACGGTCTGTCCATCAATGGCGGTATCCATCTGATAGCTCACCAGCTGCGGATCGAACTCGCCCCGGCCAGTAAGGTGCGGCTTTAAATTTTCATAGGCCACATCGGCGGTAAAATCATAGCGGCCGGAATAGACGAGAGTCTTATTCTTGGTATTGACCGAGATGCTGACGTTGCCCGAGCCGTCAACAGCGGGAAGTTTTCCCTGTTGATCTTCCACCTTGAACCGGGCCTTTTCGATAGCGATTTGGTCGATGGTGAGAGCGAGAGGCAGGGCCACATTCTTTTTCCCCTCAGCCGGCTCTTGCGTCGAGGTCTTTTTCAGGAAGGCGAGGGTCTCAAAATTGAACGCCCCCTGCCGATTCCGCTCTATCCTTATGAAAGGCTCCTGCAGGATCACCTTGGAGATGATGAGCCGCCCCTGAAAGAGGGGCAGCAGCTCGTAGCGCAGCAGAAACTCCTTGGCATGGAAGAAGTCGCTTTTGCCGTCTTTTTCTTTGACGGTGAAGTCTTTCGCGGTGATGCCGTGAAGCAGCCCCACATCAAAGTGAGCGATTGCCACCTGCCGGCCAGTTTCTCCTCCAGCCGAGGAAGGAGGAGGGCTTTGACCCGTTGGTCGGTAAAGTAAAAGTGGACGAACAGCGTGAGGCCGATGAAGAGCACCAAGGCTAAACCGAAAAGGATGCCTGCGATTTTGAAGAATTTCTTCATCTGTGATCTCCTGACTTGCCCGGCTTTCCTTTTCCCCCTTCTTTGATCGATTATCATATCAGAATTCAATCGTTTTTTCGAAAACTAAATCATGAGAAACTCGGCATGGACCGACGGAAAGGATGGCCGGAGCGACCCTCTCGCAACTCGCCGGCGACTCGGCCCCGGATCCCTGCTTGACAAGAATATGCTTCCTGATACTTTAGTTATTTCTGAAATGCCGGGATCCATGATTCGATACGATTCGGATATGGAAAGGTCCGTTTTTATGGACCTCATGACCGCATTGGTCATTATTGGATCATGAATTCCATAAGATGATTTCATCAACTGATTTATGTCGTCACGAATTCGGCAAATAGCCCGGGATCGAACCAACGGAGCCTGATCGTATGAAAAGAACCGTCCAATTTCTGCCCGATCATGTCGCCATCGAGGTGGAGGAAGGCGAAAACCTCCTTACCGCCGCCGCCGGCGCCGGGGTGTTCATCCAGGCCTCCTGCGGAGGTGACGGGGTCTGCGGCAAGTGCAAGATCAAGCTCGAATCGGGCGAGCTGGCTTCCGGGGAAAAGCGGCTCAGGGCCGAAGAGCGTGCCCAGGGCTATCGGCTGGCCTGTCAGTCGACGGTGGTATCCGACGTGGTGATCCAATTGCCGGATGGCGAAGGTCGGGCCCGTAAACCAAAGACCACCCGGGCCATCTCCGCCCGCTCCATGGAGAGTCTGCTTGGAAAGTGGGAGGTATCGCCGCCTGTGGAAAAGCGTTTTCTCAAGCTTTCGCCTCCCTCCCTCGAAGACAACGTTCCCGATCTGCAGAGGTTGCTGCGTGCTATCAAGAAGGGCTGCCACGACTGCAAGGAGCCCACTTACGATCATCCACAGTTGCTGCGGGAGCTTCCCTTCACCCTCCGGGAGGCGGAATGGGAGGTGACGGTCATCCTCCTCCGTGGGAAGCGTGCCGAGGAGCCCGACCGGATCATCGCCGTGGAGCCCGGGGACACTACCGACAAGCTTTACGGTCTGGCGGTGGATATCGGCACCACCACGGTTTGCGGCATTCTTCTCGATCTCAATCGGGGCAAGATCATTGCTGAAGCCTCGGCCTACAACGATCAGATCGCCTATGGCGAAGACGTCATCTCCCGCATTGTATACTCCCAGCGGCCGGGGGGCTTGAAAGCCCTGCAGGAGCGGGTCGTGCGCACCATCAACTCCATCATCGAGGCAGTCTGCAAGAAAGTGCTGATCAGCCCGAGCGATATCAGCTACATCATGGCCGCCGGGAACACGGTGATGAGCCACCTTCTTCTCGGACTCGATCCCAAGTTCATCCGTGAAGCCCCCTATGTGCCCACCTGCAGCCAGTTTCCTCTCACCCCGGCAGCCGAGCTGGGGGTGTACGCACATCCTTCGGTTCGTCTGTTTCTCTATCCCTCGGTGGCGAGCTACGTGGGCGGTGACATCATCGCCGGAGTTCATGCCTGTAGGATGTACAGCCATCCCGAGCTGACCCTCTTCATCGACATCGGCACCAACGGTGAGATTGTCATCGGCAACCAGGACTGGATGGTCTGCGCCGCCTGTTCCGCCGGCCCCGCTTTCGAGGGGGGCGGCATCAAATTCGGTATGAGGGCCTCGAGCGGTGCCATCGAGAATTTCTACATCCACCCCGAGACTCTGGAGCCGATGATCATCACCATCGACCAGACCAAGCCCCGCGGCATTTGCGGCTCGGGACTGATCAGCATCGTCGCCGAGTTGCTCGAAACCGGGGTCATCGACCAGCAGGGCAAGTTCCGGCGCGATCTCAAACATCCCCGCATTCGGCCAGGGGAGGACGGCTACGAATACGTACTTGCCTGGTCCAAAGACGCCCTGTCCAGCGAGGATGTGGTGATCACCGAAGTGGATCTGGACAATCTCATTCGGGCCAAGGGGGCGATGTACGCGGGTTATCAGACTCTGCTCGAGTCGGTGGGAATGGCTTTTACCGACCTGGAGCGGGTGATCCTGGCGGGCAATTTCGGGGCTTACATCGACTTGGAGCGCGCCATCTCCATCGGATTGCTGCCCGATATCGATCGGGAGAAGTTCTTTTTCCTGGGGAATGGCTCTCCGACCGGCGCCCAGATCAGCCTGATCGATCATCGACGATTCCGGGAGCGGAGCGAGGTCACCAAACTGATGACCAACATGGAGCTGAGTGAGACTCCGGATTTCATGAACCATTACATGGCTGCCCTCTTCCTGCCCCACACCGACATGAGTCTCTTTCCTACGGTCAAGGCGAAGCTGGCCAAGTAGCGCCCCAGGGTCAAGCGATGATGGCTCATAAACGAGAGCAAGCGCAATCATGGCCGCTTGTTCCGGGAGTTGCTGCCACGCATGGACGTCCAGCCCGATCTGTCGCTCTGCATTTTCGGACCCCTGGAAGAGGAATCACTTGCCGGACTTCTCGATGCTGCAGATGCGGCCGCTGATCCCTTAAGCGTAGAGGCGGTGGTGGTCACCGGCCGCCGGAAGGCAGCGGCCCTCAATCCCCGGTTTCCCCG
>JARRJE010000085.1:5677-7446 GCA_037379765.1 Deltaproteobacteria bacterium | reverse complement strand
TTTGAAACAGATCAGGACGAAACGCCGCCGGTGGCAGGCAATCGTGCCCTGCGCCTGGCGAGCGGCCGCTACTTAGCCCTCTTCACTGCTGCCGCCCTGTTTTCCTCCGAGTCCCTGCTGCAACTGGTCACTTTTCTCGATGACCGGCCGGAGGTGGGGTTGGCAGGACCCCGTCTTCAGACTGCTGGCGGCTTCACTTTGCCAACGGCCGGGTCTTTCCCCTCCCCACTCCGCCTTTTGGCAACCGCGGCCCGGACCTCTGTCGGCATCCAACCCGGTCTTCTGACTGCCCCTTCCTTTTCACGAGAGGTCGATTGGCTTGCCGGCAACGGTCTGATCATCCGCCGAGAAGTCCTGGATGAGATCGGCCTCCTGGCCGAAGAACTGGCCTTTTTATGGGATCTGGAGTATGGCCTGCGAGCGTGGAGGGCGGGCTGGCATGCCTTCTTTCTGCGCGAGGTCCGGATGGGCTGTCCATTTTCGTTGCCTGTCCCGGCGGGGGCCGGATCTCTCCTGGCCGAGTCCGGCCGCTATCTCCGCCGGCTGTGGCTTGGCCGACCTTCCGCTCCGCGTCGGGAGTTTTGAAGGTTGACATTGCTTTTTTAAGACGCTACTTTAGCAGGTTTATTTTGGGGGCCTGTTCATTGGGCGAGTTCGCATTTCACGCAAGAGCGATCGTCCCGGCTCTCCAGAATTTCGATATTTGTCGGAATCGCGAAAACCAGCGATTCCGACGGGCCATGCTTGTATTCATAGTTTCAGCGTTCCCGCCCGCCGGGATTTAGTGTTTTTTTGCGAGACCATCAAATTTTCGAACATCAGCCAAAGGAGAGTAAGGAATGGCCAAGGTATTAGCGATTGCCGAAAGCATCAACATCATGGGGAAAAGAAGCGGGACGGCCATGAAGGAGCGGAACCCGGGACCCATCCAGGAGATGGCCAAGGAGGAATCCGCGGCTGGCGCATCGTTCCTCGATCTGAATATCGGCCCCGCCCGCAAGGACGGCACCGAGTTGATGCCCTGGGTTGTGGAGACGGTGCAGGCGGCGACCACCACTCCCCTCTGCCTGGATACGACCAACGCCGACGCCATGGCGGCCGGATTCAAGGTGGTGACCAACAAGGCGGAGGCGGTCATGAATTCCATTTCCGCTCAACCGGAGCGCATGGAAAAGTTGATCCCGGTGGCGGCCGAAGCGGGCTGCAACGTCATCGCCCTGCTCTGGGGGCCGGACGGCATGCCCCGCGACTCGAACGAGCGGGCGGCCATGGCGGTCGACTTGATGATGGCTCTTGTCGAAGCAGGCATTCCCAACGAGAAAATGCTTTTCGATCCCATTGCCACCCCCATCACCCTGGGCTCCGACCAGATTGCGTCTGGACTGGAGTTCCTGAGTATGCTTCAGGAAATCGCTCCGGGCGCCGGCTCAACCGTTGGTCTTTCCAACGTCTCCAATGGTGTTGCCGAGCATCTGCGCAAGTATCTTGATCGCACCTATCTTATCATGCTGATGAAACACGGCCTCACCACCGCCATCGTCAATTCATACGACGAGGAACTCATGGCCATCTGCAAGGGCGAGCGTCAGAACCTGGTGGATCTGGTCCATGGGATGATCGACGGCAACGATCCGGATCCGGCCGGCCTTTCCGGGACGGAGTTAGAGCATTACAAGACCTATAAGGTGCTTTCCGGGCAGTCGCTCTTCTCCGAGTCCTGGCTGGAGCTGTAGCAACAAGCGAAATCAGCTTTCAACGATCAGCGGTCA
>JARRJE010000085.1:0-5654 GCA_037379765.1 Deltaproteobacteria bacterium | reverse complement strand
CCTGGAGGCGTTAATATTCTTGATCGTTTTTGGTTGCTGCATGAAAGTGCTCTTCCCCGAAAGGAGAGGCCCTTCGGCTGGAGAAATAATCGACTCTTGATTTCCGGCCTGTGACCTCTGGTGTGCCATGGCCGACATTCCCACTCACCACCGCGTCTTCGGCTCCTGTCGCGATTTCGTTACCGGGGAGACCCTGGCCGATACCGACGACGAACGTTACCGCCAGAAACTGGCGCGCTTTTTGGTGGAGCAGAAGGGATATGCCAAAGAAGAGCTGGAGATGCGGCTCAAGATCGAAACTCTGTTCGCACAGCAGTTCGTGACCTCCACCATCGACATTGCCGTTCAACTGGGAAAGAGGAAAGCGATGCTCCTGCGCTACGGTCCCGGTTCGCTGGTCACCCGGGAACGGGCCGCTATCGCCGCAGCCCGGGTGCTCGTTGAGGACCAGCGGATTCCCCTGGCGGTGGTGACCAACGGTGAGGACGCAGAAGTACTCGATGCAGCCACCGGCAGAGTGCTCGGGGAGGGGCTGGCGGCCATCCCTTCTCGCAAGGAGCTTGCGGCCATGCTGCCGGACCTCGATTTCTCCCCCTGGCCGGCGGAGAAGAGGGAGAAGGAGCTCCGTATCCTCAACGCCTTCGACGTCCAAGTTTGCTGCGCGGGAGGTCCGTGTCCTTTGCCCGGAGCCCCGGAAGGATGAACCGTAAGGGATCACAGGCACCACATCTTCGCGCGATCGCTCTCGCCCGCATAGCGCTGCTATAGCGGTCGAAAGCGCTTGCGCAAATCTGCGGCACCTGTGATCCCTTACGGTTTTTGGTATCGGTGATATCCTTGACGAATAGCGTGGATGCCTGCGGTCACATAAGGCCTTCATAAAGCGGTGGATAAAGTGATACACAAGTAGCGACAGGTGCATGATTTCCCGCCGTTTTGCCACTGTCAGGCTGTTCTGTGCCTCAAAAAGCGGAGTCAGACCATGGAAACCAACCCCTCTTCCTGGACCAAATCGAGCTGGCGGCAGCATCCGGTCTCACAGCAACCCCAGTGGCCCGATCAGAAAGAATACGGGAAGGTGCTGGGCGAAATCGCGCTTCTCCCGCCCCTGGTCTTCGCCGGTGAAATCCGGGCGGTGAAAGAACTGTTGGGCAAGGCCGCGGTCGGCAAGGCCTTTCTGCTGCAAGGCGGGGATTGCGCCGAGGACTTTGCGCGCTGTACCGCCCCGGCCATCCGGGAGACCCTCAAGGTCATCCTCCAGATGGCGGTCATCCTGACGTACGCCGGTGGCAAACCGGTGATCAAGATGGGGCGCATGGCCGGTCAGTATGCCAAGCCGCGTTCCTCCGACACCGAGAAGGTCGGTGGCCGGGAGATTCTCAGCTACCGGGGGGACATGGTGAACAGCCCTGAGCCCGCCGAGGAGGCCCGGCGGCCCGACCCGCAGCGACTGCTCAAAGGCTATTTCCTGGCGGCTTCCACCATGAACCTCATGCGGGCCTTCACCCGCGGAGGGTATGCAGCCCTGTACCGGGTGCACGCCTGGAACAACGAATTCGTCAAAAATTCACCCCAGGGGCAGTCTTACGAAAAGCTGGCCCGGCAGATCGATCAGGCCTTGAACTTCATGGAAGTGATCGGCATCGATACCAACGTGCCCCAGCTCAACCAGGCCAATTTCTACACCTCTCACGAAGCGCTGCTCCTGGGTTACGAGGAGGCGCTCACCAGGCAGGACTCCACCACCGGCCAGTGGTACGACTGTTCTGCTCACATGATCTGGATCGGTGACCGGACCAGGCAGCTCGATGGCGCTCATGTGGAGTTCTGTCGCGGCATTCTGAACCCCATCGGCATGAAGATCGGCCCCAAGCACGATCTGGACGAGATCAAGCGGCTGGTGGCCCGACTCAACCCGGACAATGAACCGGGCCGGCTCACTCTGATCACCCGCTTCGGGGCCAAGAAGATCGGAGAGTTTTTGCCGCCCCTCATTCGGGCAATCAAGGAAGAAGGCTACAAGGTGCTCTGGAGCTGCGATCCCATGCACGGCAACACCTATACGGTGGAGTCGGGGCACAAGACCAGGAATTTCGATGAGATTTTGAGGGAGATCCGGGGATTCTTCGAGGTGCACTGGGCCGAGGGGACGGTGCCCGGCGGGGTGCACTTCGAGCTCACTGGCGATAATGTGACCGAGTGCACCGGCGGCGGCCGCAACATCCTCGACCAGCACTTGGTCCGCAATTACCAGACCACCTGCGACCCGCGCCTCAATGCCGAGCAGAGTCTGGAGGCGGCTTTTCAAATAGCCGAAATGATCAGGGGATAGATAAGCGCCCACGGGCACCGCATCTGCCCTTGATCAGGGCAACCGGCATACTGGAGTGTAGCCGGTTGCCCTGATCACGAACATCTGCGGCACCTGTGAACGCTTACCGGGACGGTGCGCGCAATTACATGGCTGTGACTGGTTAGAGGGATGATGACGGAAGTGGGTAGATGCATGAGGAGGGAGAATAGGTCTTTCCTCTTCAGCCACCCCTCCACTCATCCACTGATTTTCGGTGGCCCTTCGGCGAGCATGCGGGCGATGGTCATCTTCACCTTGGGCAGCGTCCGGCGCCTGGGGCCCAGCCACTCCATCTCCAGTCTCGCCAGTCGCTGAAGAAGAGGGGTGCGGTTCAGGGCCGAAACATCTTTTTTTCCCACGATCTCCTGGCATCGGAAGCAGCCGGGAAACCTCAGGCTTTGCCCGTCGGGCCGGGTGAGAGTGGACGGGACCCCGTGCAGGCGGCAGATCATGAGCCGGCGGGGGTAGAGCACGCAAAGGCCGTCCTCGTTGAGCGGGCACATGAGCTGAGGCCGTCCGCCTTTGGCCAGGATCTTTTCGCTTTCCTCTTCATAGGTCGCTACCCTTCCCAGGATTTCCTCCTGCTTCGCTGCAGGAAGCGCCTTCAATCCCTCCCATAGGTAAGCCCACTCGATGTAAGTGTGGTGATAGAAGAAACTGTCGCAGCAATTGTCGGGACAGTCCCGGCAGGAAAGCCCGAGGGCCTGGGCGGCCTCGTCGTAGGCCGCTTCCATATCAGAGTAAAGGGCGGCGAGCTGCGTTGTGAATTTCTTAGGAATCATAAGACGGCGCGCAAGATAAGATTGATCAGAGCGCATCCACAATTGCATTGAAAGCGGCGCTGGGGCGCATGGCCAGGGTGGTCTTTTGCCGATCCGGCCGGTAATATCCGCCAATGTCCACGGGTTGACCCTGAGCCCGGTTGAGCTCGTCCATGATCGTTGCTTCCTGGTCGCCAAGCTCCTGGGCCACCCGGGCGAATCGTTCCTGCAAATCCTTGTCGCTGCTCTGACTGGCCAGGGCCTGTGCCCAATAAAGGGCCAGATAAAAATGGCTGCCCCTGGTATCGAGCTCTCCTGCTTTCCGCGATGGAGACTTCCCGTTTTCCAGCAAAGCTCCGATGGCCTGGTCAAGGGTCTCGGCGAAAATCCGGGCTTTTTCATTCTTGAACGTGTTGTGGAGGTGCTCGAAGGAAGGCACCAGCGCACAGAATTCACCCAAAGAGTCCCAGCGCAGATGCCCCTCCTTGAGAAACTGCTCGACATGCTTGGGCGCCGACCCGCCGGCGCCGGTCTCGAACATCCCGCCGCCGTTCATGAGCGGCACGATGGAAAGCATCTTTGCGCTGGTGCCCAGCTCGAGGATTGGAAACAGATCGGTGAGGTAATCACGCAATACGTTGCCGGTCACGGAGATGGTATCCTCGCCTCTTCTGATTCGTGCCAGCGAGAAGCGCATTGCCTCTACCGGTGTCATGATGCGGATATCCAGGCCGGTTGTATCGTGCTCGGCCAGGTACCTCTTCACTTTGGCAAGGAGCCGGGCATCGTGCGCCCGATCACCATCCAGCCAGAAGACGGACGGTGAGCCCGTTGCCCGGGCGCGGTTGACCGCCAGCTTGACCCAATCCCGGATGGGGGCATCTTTGGTCTGGCAGCCCCGGAAGATATCACCCTTCTCCACCCGCTGCTCGAGCAAGGTTTCGCCGGAAGCAGCATCCACCACGCGGATCGCCCCCTTGCCCGGCGCGATAAAGGTCTTGTCGTGGGAGCCGTACTCCTCGGCTTTTTGTGCCATCAAACCCACATTGGAGACACTGCCCATAGTGGCCGGGTCGAAGGCGCCATGCGCCTTGCAATCATCGACCACCTCCTGGTAGATGGTGGCGTAACAGCGATCCGGCACCATGGCGATGGTGTCGTGGAGCTTGTCGTCAGGCCCCCACATCCTGCCGCCGTCGCGGATGAAAACCGGCATGGAGGCATCGATAATCACGCTGTTAGGGACATGCAGGTTGGTGATGCCCCGACTGGAATCGACCATGGCCAGCTCGCAGTTTTTCTTGTAGACCGCCTGGATGTCGGCTTCGATTTCCAGCCGTTGCGCCTCCGGCAGGTTCGCCATCTTGGCGTACAAGTCTCCCAAACCGTTGTTGAGGTTGACGCCTAACTCCTCGATGGCCCCGGTGTGTTTGGTAAACACATCTTCATAAAAGACGGAAACGCAGTGGCCGAACATGACGGGGTCCGAGACCTTCATCATGGTTGCCTTGAGGTGCAGCGACAGCAGAACACCAGCCTTTCTCGCCGCATCAATCTGTTCGGCGTAAAATTGCCGCAGGGCAGCGACTTTCATGATTGCGGCATCCACAACCTCGCCTTCCTGCAAAGAAGTTTTTTCCTTAAGGGTCTTTGAGGTGCCGTCATCACTGACAAATTCGATTCGCACCTCGCACGCCTTGTCGACCGTCACCGATTGTTCGCTGCCGTAAAAATCCCCAGCAGTCATATGGGCGACCCGGGATTTGGAATCGGCAGGCCAGGGTTTCATCAACCGGTGGGGATGCTTGCGGCCGAACTGCTTGACGGAAGCGGCAGCTCTTCGGTCTGAATTTCCTTCTCGCAGCACTGGATTCACGGCACTGCCGAGCACCTTGGCAAACCGCGTGTGCAGTACTTGTTCTTCTTCGGTTTGTGGCGCTTCGGGATAATCGGGAACAGCGTACCCTTTTTCCTGCAATTCCTTGATGGCCGCCTTCAACTGAGGAATCGAGGCGCTGATGTTGGGCAGCTTGATGACATTGGTCTCCGGCAGCTTGACAAGCCTGCCCAGCTCCGCCAGATCATCGGGGATTCTTTGGCTTTCGGCCAGGTTTTCGGGAAAATTGGCGATGATTCTGCCGGAAAGCGAAATGTCCTTTGTTTCAAATAGAATTCCGGATCCTTTCGTGTAAGCCCGGAGGATCGGAAGCAGGGAGCAAGTCGCCAGAGCGGGGGCCTCATCGACCTGCGTGTAGATAATCGTCTTATTTGCCATCTTTTTTCCTCAATTTTGTTTGGAATCGCACGCCGAAAGATTTAGGGTGCGAAAGCCTTTTGCCATCAGCGTCCAGCAAAAACCTGGGCCGAATGAAAAATGTGGCCGCAAGGGCTTTAAGAGGCTCGATTTTGCGGGCCTTTTCCGAGAAACAAGAGCGGACTGCTGGCAGCTTCTCTCAAGGCATATGGCGGAACGCAACAGAGTTAGCACATACCGTTTGTGATTGCTAATGACATATCCATCTCATTCAGAATAGAAAAAC
>JARRJE010000084.1:0-6964 GCA_037379765.1 Deltaproteobacteria bacterium | reverse complement strand
TTCAAGTGTAGGGGGCACCTTGCTCCAAATGTTCTAGGCTATTTAACTGGTCAATGTAATTTTGAAGAGTGAGGTAGATTGAATTTTATGGAAACCGATTTATCCAAAAGCCCACATGACCGTTTGCAGAAGTCTCTGGCCGGTGCCTGGCGCCTGGGACTGGCTGTGGCGGTTGGCGTAGTGCTGGGTTGGCTTTGCCCGCTGGGCTGTGCCCCTTCCCACCAGTCACTGAACTATTCTCTGATGGCCCAGGCCTGGAATACCATTGAGAACCACTATGTGGATCGTTCCGCAGTGAAGCCTCTGCCGGCCACTTATGGGGCCATCGGAGGAATGGTGGATTCATTGGGCGACACCGGCCACAGCACATTCCTGAGCCCCGAGATGGTGCAGGAATTCAAGACCACCCTGCACGGCGAGTTCAAAGGCATCGGGATCAAGATTCAATCCAGGCAAGGGCATGTGGTCATTGTCGCGCCCATCGACGGCTCCCCCGCGCAACGCGCCGGGCTGCGTTCTGGCGACATTATTCTCAAAGTATCCGGCCAAGACATCACCGGTTGGCCGATTACCAAGGTAGTGGAAAAGATCTCCGGGCCGCCGGGCACGAAAGTCACCCTTTCGGTCCTGAACCCGCGCACGGGCCACATCCGCGAAGTTACAGTCACCCGGGCCACGATCAAACTGCACAATGTGACTTGGCGCCGGCTGCCGGGAACCGACATTGTCCATTTGCGCATTTCCAGCTTTGACGGCGGTGTTGCCGAAGATTTCGTCAAAGCGCTGGACAAGATTCGGAAACAAAAGACCGGCGGCATCATTCTGGATCTCCGTAACAACCCCGGCGGCGTGCTCGACGAAGCGGTCCGGGTGGTGAGCCAATTCCTGAACGGCGGCAACGTATTGCTGGTGAAGAATGCCAAAGGCCACATTCGCCCCATGGCGGTAAAGCCTGGCGGCATGGTGCAAAATGTGCCGACGGTTGTCCTGGTCAACTATGGTTCAGCCAGTGCCTCGGAAATTGTTGCAGGGGCTTTGCGAGATCGGCACCGAGCGCCCTTGGTCGGCGAAACCACATTTGGCACCGGCACGGTGCTTGGGGAATTTCGTCTGGCAGATGGGTCGGCCTTGCTGTTGGCGGTCGAGGAGTGGCTCACTCCGGACGGGCATTCGTTCTGGCACAAAGGCATCACCCCGAAATACCAGGTCGCCTTGCCTGACGATACGGTGCCTTTGGTCCCGGCCTCCGAAGGCGGCATGACCGCCGGGCAGATTCAAGCCAGTGGCGACAAGCAACTGCTGGAAGCCATGAAGATCTTGGGCGACGAGATGCAGAACAAACCGCTTCCTGCGCCATGAGTGCGCGTTAGTGTCGAAGTGTAAAGAAAAGGGGGACCCTTTTTGACCCCATTTCCCAATATTTCCATAAAACTTTGGCAGTAGAAGAATGAAGCAAATTGTACCATCCTCTGTCAAATGAGGCAGAAAAGATGACAAAAGAAGAAATCGGACCACTGTCGAATGGGCTATCCCACCGGACGACGCTGTGGCGGCAAGTGTTACTTGGGGGGATGGGCTTCTATTTTATAGGTCTCTCCGTGTTGATTCTAACCGGTAATCCCAACGTCTTTCCTACGGTAGTCATGATCGGGAGTTTTCTAGTCCCCGTCACCTACGTTGCCTTTTTTTACGATCGACGACATCTCAGTCGGCTAACCCTCCCGACGACTGCCATGGCATTTCTTTACGGCGGCGTAATGGGGCTTTTCGCTGCCGCCTTGCTCGAACCCCTTTTCGTCGGAAGGTTGGATTTTTTCAGCGCCTTCGAGGTAGGCCTGATCGAGGAATTCGCCAAGATATTGGGAGTGCTGTTCATCGCGAGACGCCATCGTCACGACTCGGAGATGGACGGGCTCATCCTGGGCGCAGCGGCCGGGATGGGGTTTGCGGCTCTCGAAAGCAACGGTTATGCTTTCGTGGCCTTTCTTACCAGCGGCGGAAGTCTCTCTGTCACCGTCTTTGTGACCTTGTTGCGGGGTATCTTGGCCCCGGTGGGTCATGGCACATGGACGGCAATACTTGCCAGCGTACTTTTCAGAGAAAGCGAGGCCGGGCGCTTTAGAATAAACCACAAAGTGATCGGTGCTTACTTGACCGCCTCGGCCCTACATGGGCTCTGGGACGGGTTGCCGAGTGCCATATCGAGGATATTTGCTCCAGGTCTGGATGTGTTCCTTGGCCAAGCCTTGGTAGGAGGAATCGGGTTGGTCATCCTCTGGAAAAGGTGGCATGAGGCCAAGCGACTTCAGGTGGAGAACAGCGGACTCGTATCCTGATAGCGTTTCGTATTAAGAAGAAAAAGAGAAGAAAAGGCAGAAGAAAAGCAAGAAAAGAGGACAGATTTTATTATTTGACACCACTTCCCAAATTTTCCATAAACTTTGGCATCATCATTGATTGGATCAATCGCTTTTAGGTCTGGTGTTGTTGCGACAAGGAGAATTGGATGAAATACAACTATATCGGCAAAAGTGGCCTCAGGGTCTCCAACATCTGTATGGGGACCATGACCTTCGGGAAGAAATGCGACAAGAGAACCTCCTTCGAGATTCTCGACAAGGCTTATGAAGCCGGGGTGAACTTCTTCGACACGGCTGAGGTCTATCCGGTGCCGCCGGCCGCGGAAACCTACGGCATCACCGAGGGGATCTTCGGAGAGTGGATGAGCGGCAAGCCCAGGGATTCGATCATCCTGGCCACCAAGGTGGCGGGCGCCGCCAACGGCTGGTTCGTGCCGCCGGTCCGGCACGGGTTGACCGCCATCGACGCCTTTCATATTACCACCGCTATCGAAGGCAGCCTGCGGCGACTCAAGACCGATTACATCGATCTTTACCAGGTCCATTGGCCGGATACAGTGGTGCCCGTCGAAGAGAGTCTCGAGGCCCTCGACCAGCTCGTTCGGAGCGGCAAGGTGCGCTATATCGGGACCTCGAACGACAACGCCTACGGTCTGACCAAGGCACTAGAGACCAGCCGCTACCGCGGGTTCAAGCGTTTCGAGAGCATCCAGAACAACTTTTCGATGCTCAATCGGCGATTCCTCGATGAGATTGCCATCGTTTGCCAAAAAGAGCAGGTCGGACTCCTCCCTTTTTCGCCTCTGGCCGGCGGGGTATTGAGCGGCAAGTACTTGCCTGGCGGGGATTGGGAAGGTTTTCGTTTCGGAGACTACTTGAACAACCCCGATCCCCGGATGAGGGCGCAAGTCGAGCGGTTTGCCGGCACGCGCTCTGTGGCCGCTGCCCAGAAGTATGCCGCCGTCGCCAGAAAATACGAACTGGCCCCGGCAACGATGGCGACCGCCTGGACCTTGCGTTTCGACTTCGTGCCCAGCACTATCATCGGCGCGACCCATCCCAGCCAACTGACCGACACCCTCGCCGCCTCGGAAATCACCCTCCCGGAAGAGCTTCTGAAAGAGTGCGACATGGTCAATCAGGAGATTCTTTATCCGATGGGGTAAGAGGAAGCAAAATGGGACCTTTCTCCCCATCATCACTAAAATCTGTTAAGCCCTTATTTTTCGATACGAGAATGACCATCGAATTCAACCCAATCGGGATCATCCATTCGCCATTTACGGCCCCTGAGAATATGCCGATCCAACCGGCCGGCGCGGCCGGCGTGGAGGGCAAGGTGGAAGTGTTCGAGCCGTATTGCGCCGGGCTGCAGGATCTTGACGGTTTCTCGCATCTCATTCTCCTGTATCATTTTCACCGCAGCAGCAGCTTCAACCTCCGCGTCGTGCCTTTTCTGGATAACCAGCCGCGGGGGCTCTTTGCCACCCGAGCCCCGAATCGTCCCAATCCCATCGGCCTTTCCATTGTCCAGCTTGCCAAAATCGACGGGTGCGTGCTGCACATCCGGAACGTGGACATTCTCGACAATACTCCTCTGCTGGACATCAAGCCGTATGTGCCGGCCTTCGACGCACCCCGGGAGGTGCGGGTCGGCTGGCTCGAAACAACCGGCAAAGCCGTATCCAACCGGAAATCGGACAAACGATTCGCCTAGAATGGCGAACGTTGTCCAAGCCTAGCGGGGTAAGTTCGGCCTGATTCAAGGAATGCGTGCCGGATGAAGAATGGAGGTTGATCCGCGAGGCCGTCCGGAGAGGCCAGTTGACAAGAAACAGGAAATTCGAGCAGACTATTTCAAAAAAGTTGGACCGGCGCGTTGAGCTGCGCGGGCCCCGGTAGGCCAAAGAAGAAAAAATAGTTCCCTTTTTTCCTCCGGGACAGAGACGCAACAGTAGTCTTTGCACAAATATCGATGGGTTACGCATGGCGATAAACTGGGCCTTCAAGATCGCCGCTAAGTTGCTTCTGGCGCGGCTGCCGATCCCTTACCGTACGTTGAAGCGTCTCGGAGTATTCGGCCACGGAAGCATGGATTCGGTCGAATACCCAATAAAGATATTTCGCCTGCACGCCGAGCGTGCGTACCCTTCGGGTGTACCAGCCGGCCTTGTCCTTCTTGAGTTGGGGCCGGGAGACAGTGTTGCATCGGCGCTTCTCGGCTATGCCTACGGTGCGTCTCGCATCTATCTGGTCGATGTGGGGGCTTTCGCCAGCAGGGATGTCATGTTTTATCGAACACTTGCAAAGCGTCTGCAGGACGCCGGACTCGAGGTGCCGGAACTCGATAAGGCGGTATCGCTCGAGGATGTCCTGCGGGCGTGCAACGCGGAATATCTCACCGATGGATTAACCGGTCTCAGAGGGCTGCCGTGCGGCTCCGTTGACTTCGTGTGGTCGCACTCGGTGTTGGAGCATATTCGTTTGCGTGAGTTTGCTAAGGTGCTCCGCGAGTTACAGCGCATACTCAAACCGGGCGCGCTTTCGTCACACAACGTGGATTTCCAAGATCATCTCGGTGGAGCACTCAATAATCTGCGCTTCCCCGAACGTGTTTGGGAGTCGCCGCTTTTCGCTACATCGGGTTTCTACACGAATCGTATTCCTGCGGTCAGGATGCATCGAATGTTCGCCGAAGCGGGTTTCACAATCGAAGAGGAAGCGTTCGGCCGATGGTCAGCCTTGCCGACGCCGCGCGCCGCCGTGCATGCCGATTTCCGGCGATACCGGGATGAGGATCTGTTGAATCGGACATCGCACATGCTGTTGCGCGTCTGACTGGTGGGCGGGAAAGCGTGTGGCCCTGATCTTTTCACAGTCGCCGGCGAACATGCCGCCTTTGCGTCGCGGGTTAAGCAAGGCTTAGCTTCCTAAGCACTTGTATCACGTGCTGAACAGTCTTGAAGGCCAACGGGAAAGGACTTCGATGCCTCTGCCGGCAACCCCTGTGTGGGCAGCAAGCGAGCCCTGCAGACGCTGCCGGAAAAATCTCCAGACCGCCCCCGGGCCCAAAAAGCGATCGCCCTGGCCCGAGTGGGCGTAACGCTGCACGACGAAAAGGCGAGTCACTATGTAGCCAAGGCCGTTCACGCCATCCTGACCGAAGGGCAGAAAAAGTAGAAAAAAGGAGGCCTGCCTTCCCCGATCTTTCCCCGGAAAACCGTATCCCTGTGGGAAAGACATGAGGGGCGCTTCCCAAGCTGATTTTTTGCTCACTCTCCACGTTACGGGAAACGGCCTGCTCCACCAGCCAGACAAGCAAGGCGATGGCGGAGCAGCCCACACCCAGGCCCACCACACCGCTCCAGCCTCTGGCGGCATAGACCGCCGCCGATATGGCCGAGCCGATCGCCCCGCCGCAGAAGAAGCTGAACATGTAGGCGGTGGTGATGCGGCTTCTTGCCTCGGGGTTCAGCCGATAAATCTCGCTCTGATTGATGATATGGGTCCCCTGGACGCCGGCATCGAGGATGATGATGCCAGCGAGCAGCGGCAGGACGTAGTGTTCGCCGGGGATCATCAGGAGAAAAGCCACTATGTTGAGGAGAAGAAAACAGAGGGTGGCTCGGTTGCCAAGGCCCCGGTCGGCCAGGCGTCCCGCCACGTTGGCGCTCAGGGCGCCGGCCGCGCCGACCATACCGAACAGGCCGATGACCGCATCGGAATAGTGGTAGTGCGGCCCGGCCAGGAGAAAGGTCAGACTGGTCCATAGGATGCTGAAGTTGGCAAAGACCAGGCCACCGTAAAGCGAGCGCAGGCGCAGGGTGGGTTCGGCCCTAACCAGATGCCAGATCGAGCCCAGGAGGGCCGGATAGCTCATGTTCAACCCCAGTCGGTGCCGGGGCAGATATTTCAGGAAGACCAGACTCTGAACCGCCATCAGGATGGCGGCGAAAGCGAAGACTGCCCGCCAGCTCACGAGGGAAGAGATCAGACCGGCCAGGGTTCTCGCCAGCAGAATGCCGAGCAGCAGACCGCTCATCACCTGGCCGACCACCTTGCCCCGCTCCCACTCCTGGGCCAGGTGGGCGGCGAAGGGCACCAGGATCTGCGCCACTGCCGAGGTTCCGCCGATCAGCAAGGAGGCAGCGATGAACCAATGAATGGAAGGGGCGTAGGTGGCGCCCGCCAAGGCCAAAGCGATCACGGCCATGAGGGTCAGGATCAATCTCTTCCTTTCGAGCAGATCGCCGAGCGGCACCAGGAAAAGAAGCCCGACGGCATAGCTGATCTGGGTGAAGGTCACGATCAGGCCAGCGGCGGCGGTGCTCGCCCGGAAGGTGGTGGCGATTGTATCGAGAAGGGGCTGGGCCCAGTACAGATTGGCCACGGTGATGCCGCAGGCCACGGCAAAGATGAACACCAGCCGGGGGGGCAGCGATTCCCGGCCGGCTCGGTCGGTAGTGTGTAGATCGGCAGTCGATGGAGACATGAATATCGCCTTGAATTGAGAAATCAGGGTCGGGCCCGGTATTACAACGGAAGTGCATGAAGGGAGGTAGGCTAAAGAGGATTCCCGGTTTCGTCAACTCTTTAAAAAGACA
>JARRJE010000083.1:0-6995 GCA_037379765.1 Deltaproteobacteria bacterium | reverse complement strand
GTCACGCGTTTGATTCCTTGGAAATCCAGGAAATACTTCTCCGGCTGACCGGCATCGCCCCTGCAGCCGAGGCCCTTGCCGCCCAAACCGAGATGCGGCGGCCGGAAACCAGGCAGCTGCTCGGGGCCGCTCCCGTTCTCCAGATGCACAAAGTGCTTCAGGCCCAGCTCGGCAGAATTCTCTTTCAGGGAGTGACGGCAAAAAGCGTTCTGAGCCAGGCGGCAGCGGCCATGATGGACAAAGGGCTGATAGGCGAGCTGCAGTTCTGGTTGTCTCCGGAGGTTCAGGCTAAGGCGGGGGAAACCGGTGCGGCGGTGGACAGCGAGCTCTCCATGCTTCTGGCCCCCCACAGCCTGCAAAGATGGCTGCCCAATCCTTTCCTCAAGAAGTACGATCGATATCCCCGGATTAAGGAGATCCGTGATTCAACCCTGTTGGTAGCCCGACTGGACGGACCGACCCCGGAGATCGCCAAGAGGCTGGTCGATGATGCCGTGGAGGTGGAAGAGAAGGGACTCACCGGGACTTTTTATATCGATGCCCGAGGATTGTCCGCAAAGACCAATTATTACGGCATGTATGACCGGCACCTCAGAAATCTTGCCGAGATTCTCGCCAAGCAAACCACCTTCCCAGTGGTTTTCGATGACCGCCCCGGGCTCTTTAGAGAGAAGAGCTGTCACAAGGCCGCCTTGTACTGCGGCTGGTACTCGCTTGCTCGCTATCAGGATTCTTTCGACTGGCGGAAAGGAGCGGTCGGCTTCCATGTGGCCAGCTCCGAAGCCGCCACCCTCCGTCAGCCGGGAAGCCAGGTCTGGTGCAAACGCATGCTGGAGGAAGGAGTAGCCGCCGCCACCTTGGGCCCAGTGGACGAGCCTTATCTCCAGTCCTTTCCGCTGCCCGATAAATTCTTTCCCCTGTTGATGACCGGCAAGCTGGCCCTGGTGGAAGTCTACTACCGCACTCTGCCATTTCTTTCCTGGCGCCAGATCCTGATCGGGGATCCATTGTATAGGCCCTTCCGGAAGAACCCGGTCTTCACCGAGTAATTTTCCATAAAGAGGCAAATGGCCATGAATGCACCGAATGTTTCTCCCAAGGTGCTCGTCATCAATGGCAGTTATCGGAAAGGAGGTATCATCGATAAGTGCGCTCGTGGCCTGGTTGTCGACCAAAATCGTTCCTCGTTGAAACGGACGGCTGATCTTCTGGGCGCCAGAACGATCGGCGTCCTGTTCATCGGGCTTGCCGCCCGCGAAAAGCGACAGGAGATCGGAGATCGGACCCGAACGCGGGCGCGCAAACTCGGTAACTGCTGGTTTCCTGAAGAAGAGGATCACTTTCTTCTGCTGGCGTTTTTGGCCGGGAAAGGGCGATAATGAAAAAAAGTCCGGCGGCTCTTTCGTTCGAAAACGCTTGAGCAGCTGGACGTCCATCTGGTCAGCAACCTCACGGATTTTCCGCCATGGCCATCCGAATGCTCGCCAGAGAACTGTATCGGGTGCAGCAGGAAGTGGAGAAGCTGCAGGCCCGACTCGAAGCGGCCTCTTTCCAGGAACAGGACAAGGTGCGGGAAGAGCTGCGGAAGAAGAAGGCGGAGTGGCGGCGCCTTAGGAACTTCATGGACGGCGCCAAAATGCAGCCTGTGCGCTCGTTTAAGCCGAGACCATAAGGAAATCCCGGTAAGTCCCGGTCCCTCTAGGGACGCAACTCCTACCTCACCTCCAGAATCGCCCGGCTCCCCCGCAACCCTTTCTTTTTGGGGGGAGAGAGGGATTCCGGGGTCACGATGAACACCCGGTTCGGTTCAATTTTTCCTTGAGTCAGAATGAATTTTCTGATCCGAATGGCCCGCTGCTGGGCCAGAAAACGCAAGTCCTGCCTGGTGATCCGGATGGTCGCCATCAGGAAGTTTTTCATCTGTTCTGGAGGGACCACGCCCAGGACCTCTCCCACCTGTTTGCCGGTCCGATTGGCCAGGGTCTCTTGATATGCCGCGGCCAAATACTTTTCATATTCGTTCGGGCCGATCTTCACCTGATTAAGGGAGATGCTGCTCTTCCCGGTCCGTGCCAATTCGCGCAGCTTCTGTCGGCGAAGAAGTACTTTGAACCGTTGCTGCTGCAAGGCTTCGCGATCCCGGCTGGGGGCGACGTACCCTTTGACATCCAATTCCAAGTCGGGCCGCTCGTATAACGCCTCGGCGAGATGAGTCAGCTTGGCCGTGGCTTCCGGTCGCAAATGGCTGGTGCCGTATGGAAATTCAATGGCGCTCAGCTCTCCTCCCCGCCAGTTTACTAGGGAAGCGAGAAAAGAGAAGGGGGAGGTAACTGCCTTGGAGATAATGCCCTTGAAGGTGTCCCAGATGATCGATCCGATATGGAATTGCGGATCGGCCAGATCGCCGGAGACGGGAATATCGAGTTTGATTTCTCCCTGCCGGTTCTTGAGCAGCCGGAGCGCCAGCTTGATAGGCATGGAGAGCGCCTGGGGGCTCTCCACCTTTTTCCCCAGGGTGAGCTGGTCGAGAAGAAGCTCGTTTTGGGAGTCGAGCCTAGTCTCGATGACATTATACTTGAGCTTAAGAGAGAGATCGCCTTTCTCCAGGGTGTAGCCCACATATTTACGGGCAATCGGATCAAGGCTTGTCATATCCAGACCCAGGAGATTGAGGGCCATGTCAAAGCGGAAGTTCTCACGGAGCGGGGTCATCTTGCCAGTGATCGCCAGCGGCGCCACTCCGTTCATCTTTCCTTTGATCTTGATGGCCGCTTCTGCCCCCGGCTCCGAGGAGAGGCCGAGTATCTTGCCGTCCAAACCGTCCAGGGTGCTGTGGAAGCTCGGCTTGATTTGGGCGTCATCGAGCTTGACCCGCCCGGCTTGCAGTTCCACCTTGTCGATGTCAATCCGCCCGAAGGTGGGTCCATGGGCGGTGCCGCCCTTTCCATCTTTGCCAGCCGCCTCCGGCGGAGGAGAATCGCCAGCGGCTTTTCCGGACTTTCGTCCGGCTGCCTCTGGCGCGATGACTGATGAAGATTTTAAAGCGTCCAGGATATTGAGCGTGCCGTCTGGGTTGATCCGCACCAGGGCGGAAGGTTGAGTGAGCCGGAGGCCGTTAATGGTAAAGTGAGCGGGATGGTTGGAAAAATCAATGCCATTCGCCGCCAGGCTTTTCCAAGAGACGAGATTTTTGCCCCCACTGACCGAAGAAAAGTCATCCAGGGAGCCACTCCCCCCGTAATTGAGGACCACGGGGCCTTTTAGGGTGCGGCTCGCCAACAGGTTGCCCTGCAAGGAAAGGCGGCCGCCGGTCACTATGGCTTTCAGCCTTTTTTGTATGTAAGGCTGAACCGCGGGGACAGCGAAATCCTGCAGGGTGATCTTGAGGTGGGCAAAAGCGGGGCTGAGTCCGAATTTGCCTTCCGCGGCGGCGGTTCCGCTTTGGTCCACCCGGCAGGAAAGCGATACTCGGCCGGGGCTTTTCCCGGCGGTGGTGATGTCTTCCAGGTGAAGCTTCAGGCGGTCGATCTTCAGCACGGCCGGCTGGGGAAGGGTACGGTCCCGGACTTGGATGGTGAAATCGCTTAGGGTAGTGCTGTCGATTCGGATTTGCAGCTTTCCTCCGGCTGTTGTTTTCTTCTTTCTCTTTCCGGAGGCGGCCAGAAGGCCCTGGAGATTGATGCTGCCGTTTTCGGCCCGGACCATCTGCAGGGTGCCTTTTCGGGAAGCGATCCTGGAAAGGTGCAAGCTATGTTTTAAAGGCGAAAAGGAGGAGATGCCGATCTTCAGCTCAGGGATGTCCAGAAAGGGGTTCCCCTGTTCATCCAGGGCCTGCAATTTTTTGAGACCGATCTCTCCGCTCACTTTCATCTCCGGCCCTTCCCGGGGCTGCTCATAGGAGAATTTGAGATCCAGGTCGAGCAGACCTTTTGGCAGGGTGAAATGCGTAGGGGAGGGGACATACACCAGGTAATGGGCGATTTTGATGTCGTGCAGATGGATGTTCAACTCGGTGGCCCGAGTCCGAAAGAAGGGTTTGCTCTCCCCGGCAAAGGAAAAAGGACTTCCGTTGATGACCGCGGAAAAATGCGGCTTGACCCAGATTTCCACATAGTCGTGCATGTTGGAAATGAACGGGATGCCCAGCTTGATATTTTCAAAGTTCTGAGTCTGCTGCTGGGGCAGGTCGCGGAAGAGCACCCTGCCGCCCAGGATCTGGATATTGTTGAGGGAAAATCGGTTGACGGGAATCTCGACGGGAGACCCTGTCAGCAGGTCGGAAAAATTGAATCTCCCCGGGGCGCTGCGGGTGATGGTGAGCCGGGGGCCGGCCAAGGTCACCTGCTTCAGGATCAAACCTCTTTTGATCAGCGATGTGGCCTGAAGGTTCAGGTATAGCTCGTCAAAGGAAGCAAAGACGCCTGGAAGTTTTGCCTCGCTGATGCGCAGGTTCCTGATAGTCATGGAGAGAACATAAGGATTCATACTAACATTGCCGATCTCGACCTTCCGGCCGAGAGAAGCAGCGAGCTGGTTCGTAAGCACCATTTTGAGCAGAGCAGGAAGGGCGAAAAAGCCGACTAAGGTATAGATCACCACCAGGCTCAACAGGATGACTCCCGTTTTTTTCATGCGATTCAAATCCCGGAATCTTTTTCCGATTCGCATATGCACACATGCCTCCGGGCCAGAATGGATCGACCGGCAATAGAATAGCTGATTGTTTTCTGGGAGCCGGCCGGCTTTGAGAAAAGGATGAGCACCGGCATCCACTCCGGGAAGAGTATTGCTCCTTTCAATTATAGTGTGCCGGGCGGTTCCGGTGAAGGTTGGATCATGCCGCTTGATCGAAATGAATCATGGCATGCACTGCTTTATGTTGAGATATGCCATTGCATCGGGAATTCGAGAATGGAGTTGAATCGGGCATCCGTTTGGCATGATGCGGAGAGGGCGAGTCCCTTCCTGTCGGCCTTTTCAGCGAATTGTGCCTATCATAAGAAAGGAGTTGACTTCGAAAGCCGCCGACCTGCTATGATCTATGCAGAGTAATCTGACCCGGGGGGGCACCTGGCGACCGGAGACAAGCTTCTGCACAGGAGGGCTTCTTATGAAAGGAAGATCCGCCTTTTCGAGTCTGATGTTTTTCATGGGCCTTGCGCTGCTGCTTCCATCGGCCCAAGCGGCTGAAAACCAGAGCAAGGAGGTAGAACGGCTGCAGACCAGCATCGACGTGCTGCGGGCGATCATCAAAATCCCGGAGAAGCGTATACCGCCGGTGTTACTGAGGCGGGCACAGGCCATCGCCATCATCCCCAGCGTCTACAAAGCGGGTTTCATAGTAGGCGCCAGCTGGGGCGAGGGGGAGATCTCCATCAAGGACCCGAACGGAAATTGGAGCAATCCCGTTTTCATCACCCTGGCGGGCGGCAGCGTGGGCTGGCAGATCGGGGCGGAGTCGACCGATCTGATTCTCGTTTTCAAAAACCGAGGCGTAGCGGAGAAAGTCAAGCACGGCAGATTTACCGTGGGGGCTGATGCGTCAGTGGCGGCCGGTCCGGTGGGCCGTGAAGCTGAGGCCGCTACGAACATCAAATTGAAATCGGAGATTTATTCCTACTCCCAAAGCCGCGGGCTGTTTGCTGGCGTCTCTCTCGACGGCGCGGTGCTCGAGCCCAACAATGGTGCGAACCAGGATTATTACGGCGTCCCCATCGACCAAGTAGAAAGCCTCAAGCATGTGCCGGCCGGAGCCCGGGAATTTAAGGAAGAGCTCCGAAAGGTTACCGGCGAGTAAATGAGCATCGGGAACTTGGCAGTCCGGTCCGGTGCCGTAACTCTGCCTCGTTTCAAGCCATCCTGTTGAAAAGAGAAAGAGTCATTTTTCTGAGGGGGAATTTCAACTTCGATCTCCGCCGAGGAGGGACCCTGATGCTGGGCTGGGCCGTTATTTTTCTGATCGTCGCCATCATTGCCGCTGTTTTCGGATTCGGCGGCATCGCCGGTATTGCGGCCGGCATTGCCAAAGCGCTGTTCATCCTCTTTCTGATCATGTTTGTGGTTTTTCTCGTATTGGGAAGGAGACCGCCGGTCTGAGCGGCAAAAGTTAAAATCAATTCTTCTGAAACGCGAGAATTCAGGACAAGGCCTCTCCGTTGGCCGTTTCTGGCCCCTTTCTATGGAAAACGATATGGAAAGACATTCTTCCGGTTTCCGGGCAGACTTCGCCCTGCCCCTGCTTGCCGTGATCCTTTCGGCACTTTCCTTGGTGCCGACTCCATTTGCCACCGCCGCCGTGAAAGCATCTGCAACGTCAGCAACGCACTCGCAGGTGCCGCCGGCAGAGCCCTTCAGTCTTGAGACGGTCATCGGTAAGGCCAAGGAGCTGGCCGCCCAGCCTTATGATGCCCAGGACGGCAAGGTGCCCAAAGCGCTTCTGGATTTGACGTACGATCAGTGGCGCGATATCCGCTTCAAAACGGAAAAATCCCTCTGGCGCTCCGAGCACCTGCCCTTCGAGGTGCAATTCTTTCCCCCCGGCTTCTGTTACGACCGCACCGTCAAAGTGAACATCGTAGACGGCAAAGGTGTGATCCCGTTCGATCCGTCCAGGGAAATTTTCACATACGGCCGCGTCATCTCCCCCCTCGTCTCCAAGGAGGGGTTCCCGGAAAAGACGGGAGTGGCCGGGTTCCGGTTCCATGCCCCTATTTTAACCAAAACCTATTACGATGAATTCCTGGTTTTCCTCGGGGCGAGCTACCTTCGGGCAGTAGCCAAGGGACAACATTACGGCGTTTCCGCCCGCGGGCTCGCAGTGGATACCGCAACGGCACAGGGAGAAAAGTTCCCGCGATTCCGGGAGTTCTGGCTGGTCAAACCCCGGCCGGGTGACAAAAGCGTAACCCTTTACGCTCTTCTGGACAGTCCGGGCCTGACCGGTGCCTACCGATATACAGCCACTCCCGGCATAGAGACGTTCATCGACGTGCGAT
>JARRJE010000082.1:0-7943 GCA_037379765.1 Deltaproteobacteria bacterium | reverse complement strand
GATTGCTTACGATCCGGTAGCGGACCGACAGTCCTGGCACGCGATGCAGAAATTTTTCAACGAGATCTTTAAAGAAAAAGCGGAATAACCGAGCGGACGGGGGAGAGTGTCCGCATCGACCATTTCCTGCTGAACCGCCTTTTTCAGTCGCACTCTGCTTCCTGATTGCCGGCGAGGGTCGCACTTAAGAAGTTCCTCCGCCGTCCCCTCCATTTACCTCCCGCCTCGATCATGACCTTCACGGCAGCCTTTTCTCGCACATTCGCCCCGATGCACGATATGCTTGAAGCTCCACGCTCAATGATGTAATTTTCTGGTTATTGATCGGGAAAAGACACTGAACGGCCCAGGGAGGGATCTCCCTCCTGAAAGCTTTGAATGTGAGGAACACGGGTGAAAGGGAAAATGATGCAGAATGAGCAACGGGAGATGGCAGCGATTCTCGATTCAGGTGTCTATCGAGTTCTCTTTGAAAAATCCCCCGATGGCCTCTTGATCACTGATGAAAATGGGCATCTTCTTGAATGCAACGCGACGGCTTATCGTGCGCTCGGCTATTCGCGGGAGGAATTCGAACTCCTTGATCTCGCCGGCCTCAATGAGGTGCCAAATGCCGCTGAAGCAAAGATTCACCGGCGGCAAGTCGTGGAAAACGGACACACCGAATTCGAGATCCAACAAAAGACAAAAAACGGAAAGACACGAAATGTTCTGGTCACCACCCAGAAATTGATGCTATCCGGCAACATTCTTTTTTTCACAACCTGGCACGACACATCCGATTGCAAGTGCGCTCAGGAAGAACTCAAACAATCAGTTGAACAACTCGAGGAAGAAAAAGCGAAAACAGAAGCGATCATCCATGCCATCGGGGAAGGCATCAGCATCCGGGATCGGGATTATCGCGTTATCTATCAGAACCAGAGCAACATCGACACCGTTGGTCTCCACACTGGTGAAATGTGCTACAAAGCCTTCCACGGCCGCGATCAGGTCTGCGAAGGCTGCCCCGTGGAAATGTCTTTCAAAGACGGAAAGATTCACACTGCGGAAGTGTATACGACAATCGATAACCGGCTGGAATATTTCGCATCAACTGCCTCGCCCATCAGGGATTCTTCCGGGAACATCATCGCCGCCATCGAGTTGCTCAGAAACATCACTGAGAAAAAACGGTCTGAAAAGGCGCTACAGGAAGCCAATGCCAAACTGGAAGCCCTGGTCAATGCCATTCCGGACATGGTTGCATTCAAAGATACCCAAGGCCGACACCTGGTGGTGAACAAAGCGGTGGGGGAAGCCTTGGGCCTTCCCCGGGAAGAAATCCTGGGCAGGGTCAATGAGGAGCTCTTCCCCGCCGATGCGGCTGCAATGTGCCGAGCCAGCGATGAACAGGCCATGAATGGTCGAGGGCCCCTCCATTTCGAGGAATCGATGACCGGAAATGGAGGGGGGAACATTTATCTCGATACCATCAAGTGCCCAATTTATGATGAACAGGGAAGCCTTTCCGGAGTGGTGATCGTCAGCCGGGACATCACTGACCGCAAGCGGGCAGAGGAGCAGATCAAGGCGAGCGAGAAGAGACTGCGCGACATCACCGCCAACTTGGGAGTAGGCGTATATGTGCTCGATGAAAAAGGAAAAATCATCTTCATGAATCCCATGGCGGAGCAGCTCTGGGGATGGTCTCTGGAGGAATTGCAAGAAAAGGGAGTCCATGATCTCGTACACTGCCGAAGGGCGGATGGAATTGCCTTGCCACTAGAAGAATGTCCGATCTTGGGTGTTATCAAGCATGGTCTACCCTATAGCTCCAAGGATGAGGTTTTTGTAAGAAAAGACGGGACGATCTTCCCGATTTCGGTCACGGTCACTCCCCTCCTAGAGGAGGGCCGGGTCGTGGCCTCGGTCACGGCATTCAGGGACATCACGGCGGAAAAGCAACTGGAGGCGGAGCTTTCAAAAATCCAGAAACTCGAGTCAGTCGGAATTCTTGCCGGCGGCATTGCCCATGACTTCAACAATCTTTTGCAGGCCATCCTGGGAAGCACTTCCCTGGCCAGATTGAACTTTGAGCAAAACGATGTGGGGAAAATCCCCCATTTTCTGAAACAGGCGGAGGATGCTGCCGAGGCTGCCAAAGAGCTCAGTTTCCGCCTGCTGACTTTTGCCAAAGGAGGAGCTCCGGTCAAGACGATCGCTTCCGTCGAGGAGATCGTCGGCAAATCGATCAGCCTCTCCCTGAGCGGCTCAAGCATCGCCTGTGAGATCAACCTTCCCCAGGACCTTCCTTCCATTGAGGTTGACACCGGCCAGATAATGCAGGTTTTCAACAACATCCTCATCAATGCCAAGGAAGCGATGCCTCGAGGAGGAACCATCCATATCGGGGCGAAGAGGGTGAGGATTTCGGAAGACTCTCCTTTCCTCCTGAAAAAGGGTGAATACCTGCATATTTCCATCCAGGACAGCGGCTGTGGCATTCCCCAAGAGAACCTGCCCAGGATTTTCGACCCCTATTTCTCGATGAAGGAACGGGGTAGCAGGAAGGGTTCCGGGCTCGGTCTTTCCATCAGCATGGCGATCGTGAGAAAGCATGAAGGGCATATCAGCGTTGAGTCCCGGCAAGGGCAAGGAACAACTTTCCATATCCATCTTCCCGCCTCTTCAGAACCATCCCCTGTTTTGAAATCCGAGGGAACAGGCCGTCCGTCCATTTCAGGGAAGCGGATTCTGTTCATGGATGATGATGAAAGGGTAAGGCGTCTCGTCAAGGAAATGATGGCCTCTTTGGGGTGCGAAGTCGAATGTGCCCGCCACGGCGAGGAAGCCTTGGCGCTTTTCATGGAAGCCCAGGATGAAGGGAAGCCGTTTGCAGGGGTAGTTCTGGATCTGACAGTCAAGGGAGGAATGGGGGGCGCCACGGCGGTAGCGGGGCTGCAGGAGATCGACCCTCAGGTGAGGGTGGTCATTTCAAGCGGCTATGCGGACAACCCCGTTGTGAGGCATTACAGAGAATACGGATTCATTGGCGCCCTGCCCAAGCCTTTCACACTCGACCAGCTTCAGGAACTTATTGCGGAATTTTAGTCAGAAGGGACCATCGGCGCAGACCTATTTCGCCTTTGATTCCTGACAATTTACTCCCTCGTAATTTCCATTCGGCTGGTCATGAATGGCCGTTTGACAACGCCCTTGGCGTGGCGCACAATAGATCAACTCCTAACACAAAGATGGCGCAAACGACAGGGGGGGTTGGTATGGCCGAAAATACATTGATTGCAGAAACTACCCCCCAATCGCTCAAGAAATGCGCGATGGCTGCCTTTCGAAAAGGCGCTCGTCATTGCTGCAGAGTTTGACGGGACCACGCTCAAGGCCGCAGGAAAAGAACGATTCACCGATCACTGAGAGAAAGTTTCTGAGAAAATCAGCCATAAGGCATGTCGACTGCCCCGGCTATCGGCAAGTGCCGGGTCGGTCCGGCAACGAAAATGGAGGGAGCGACATGAGATTTCTGCTCAAGGTCAACATGCCGGTCGAGGCCGGAAATGTTGCAGCGAAGGCCGGAAAACTTGGGGAAACGATTCAGGCCATTCTCGCCGACCTGAAGCCCGAAGCAGCGTATTTCACCGATGAGAAGGGGCAGAGGACGGGGTTCCTCTTTCTGGAAATGCAGGACGCCTCTCAAATCCCGGCAATTGCGGAGCCCTGGTTCCTGGCCTTCAACGCCAGCATCGAACTCCACCCGGTCATGGTGCCCGAGGATTTGATGAAGGCAGGCCCAGCCATCGAAAAGGCGGTGAAGAAGTTCGCCTGATCCAGCAAGGGTGAGAAAAAAATCCAGGGGCTCAGCGTTGCGGCCAAGTGTTTTCGCGGGATCGGCCGCGTGCTTTCTCCCCTTGTCACCCCGGTCAAACCCCGCTGGTTGAAGGCCCGATGGGATACAGCGTCGAAGAAAGCCGGCGCGAGCATTCCGGGCATATGCTTCGGGGGAACTCGCTTTCCATACGGGAGGCGATGTGATTCTCGATCTCCTGCCAGTAATCTCGGTCATCTCGTATTTTCCTGCACGACGCGCAGATCGGCAGAAGACTGCTGAGCTTTCTGACCTCCTTCAGGGCCTTCTCCAGCTTGGCATCAAGCTTTTCGCGCTCTCTGGCCGCCCGATGCTTGAACAGTGCCATCTCGATATTGAGCCGCAGCTCCACATAATCATAGGGCTTGACCAGATAACCGTACGAATTTGTTTTTACGATCGGCTCTAGGGCCCCGCGGATAACCGGGTAATCAAGAAAAATAATGGGAATATCAAACTTTTCTTTGATGCGTGCAGCCGTTTCGATTCCATTCATCCCTTCTCCCAACTGAATGTCCATAAGGATCAGGTCCGGCTGATGCTGGAGAGTGCTGGCAATGGCTTCCCGGCCCGTGCAGACGATATCGCAGAGGAGGTAGCCGAACCGTTCCAGGCGTGCCCCCAGGACGGTTGCTGCATCGGCATCTCCTTCAACGACCAGGATTCGAACCCGATTTTTCGCAATGGCTTGAACGTATGATTCGTTTCGTTTCATGATCTTCAAATGCTTCCATATCCCGTTCTGAAATGAGTTACTTCACCTTGCCGGAGGCAACCGATCGCTCTTGCTGGAGGTGCGGAAAGGAGTTATGGCGCAAGCAGACACTTTTGTCATCCACGTGCATCACCTTTTCCTCTTTCCCTGCCATTTTTAACCGGCAGCCAGTTTCACTTTTCGCTCCGGCATCGAGCCGAATCCCTCCAGGTGGTCCATTGTCGCTCTTCTGGTTACGCCGGTCACTTTTCTTGTCGAAACTGTTCTGATTCCCTGCCATACCTTGCACTTCATACACTCGGGAAAGGGGTGGCCTTCATAATTCAATGAACAACTGTTACAGAAGCTCATCAGACTGTCCAACCGGTTGAGTGCTACACATTGCGCCACCTCCTTGAACATTCGCTCTCTGTTCAGGGAAAAATTAATGCTCATCCCTTGCCTCCACTTGTTTCATTATTTTACCTCGTATCCGATGCCGGCAAGCGACATCACTCGCTTACTCCAGGAAGAGCAAAGAGAATGCCATGCTCGTTCCCTGTCGCGGTAACCGATTATTCTCATGGCAAATGGCAAGCATGAGATCGCTGATCGCGCGTTTTCAATGTCTCGTTTCTGAAGGAAATTCCATTCAGCAAAAACGCAGTAAAATATGATTTTCATTTAATAATCAAAAGATTATTACCGTATGGATTTATATACGAAGGGTTTTCGAGGTCTCAATATGGCTGCATCGCCAGAAATATTCTGTACCGCTTTTTAAGCAGCCGCGCCCCGTCCGTGATAGAGGGTCATCGCCAAACTCACCAGACAGTCCACCACAAGCAATCCCAGACAACAAGAATTGCCTTATTTGTCATCAATTTCTTCCTGTGAGGAATCGGTGCCCTCGTCTGCCGAGCTGAAAAGCAGTATTCGCTGCATACGAATCAGGAAGACATCTATGCATGACCCCTTGAGATAGCAAGGAGAATGCCATGCCCAATTATCTTCATATAACAAATTGATTTAATAGATTAATACAGAAAACAACGAAACCGTGAAAGGTTTGGATCTGTAGGGGATCTCCTTCAGGGAGGACATGGCCAAAACCGAGCCAGGCGCATAACCCTTTTAAAAGAGGTTCTTATTTACTGTATGCATTCGCGTACATCGGAAGGGGGTAAGAAATTGCGGAAGGCGGATGAAGCGTTCCCGGGGCCCCGAAGATGAGGCTGGGTCTTTCTCTTAGGTGGGTGCCGGATTGCGGTTATTTCTTGAAATCGCCGGGGTTCAGCCCGTGCTTCTTAAACAGGGTGTATAGATCGGCACGGTACCGCCCGGCCAACGATGCGGCATTGCTGACATTTCCCCGAGCAAGCTCAAGGAGACGCACCAGATAGCTTTTTTCGAAAGCCTCCCTGGCCTCTTTAAACGGCTTCACCGACTCTTCGCCTGCACCGTTTTTCCAGGGAAGGATTAAATCTTCAGTGAGGACATCGTTCACGGTCATGGCCACCCCATATTCAATGGTATTCTCAAGCTCCCGTACGTTCCCTGGCCAATCGTAAAGCATGAGCCTTTGCAAAGCCGCAGGGGTCAGGCCTTTGACCTTTTTCTTCATCCGCTTGCTGATTTTTTTCAGGAAATGCTCCGCCAGGGGCGGGATGTCCTCTCTTCGCTCCCGTAAAGAGGGCAACTCGATAGGAATGACGTGGATCCGGTAGAAGAGGTCCTCACGGAACAGGTTCTTTTTGACGAGATTTGCTAGATTCTTATTGGTAGCCACGATGATCCGGACATCCACAGCCAGGGGTTGCTCGCTGCCTACCGGATAGAATTGGCGCTCCTGCAAGGCGCGGAGCAGCTTGACCTGGACTGCAAGCGGCATATCCCCGATTTCGTCTAGGAAAACAGTGCCCTCATGGGCTTGAGCAAACAATCCTTTGGAGCTTTTGATCGCCCCGGTAAACGCACCTTTTTCATGACCGAAGAGCTCGCTCTCCAACAGCGTTTCGGGCAGAGCGGCACAGTTGATGGCCACAAAGGGCTTGTCCTTTCTCTCGCTGGCAAGATGAACGGCCCGGGCAATGAGCTCCTTGCCCGTCCCGCTTTCGCCATGGATGTGCACGGTTGAATCCAGTTTCGCAATCCGGGCCACCGCCTCCAACACCAGTTGCATTTTCCCGCTCCGCGCTACGATGTTTTTAAAATCATAGCGCTCCGCCAGTAGTTCCTTGAGCCTGTTGATTTCAGAAGCGAGCCGCCGGTTCTCGAGCGCCCGCTCCACGTGCAGCGAGAGTTCACGCGCGTCAAAGGGTTTGGTGAGATACGTGGCTGCGCCCCGCTTCATCGCCTCCACCGCGCTCTCGATACTGCCGTGGGCGGTCAATGACCGCAAGGTCGAATACCTGGGTGCTCGCCGCCTGTCTGGCTTCTTCCTCATCCCGGACGGCCGTCACCTCATACTCCAAGGACTCGAGCCGCATCTTGATGATCTCCAGAAGATTCCGGTCATCATCCACCACTAACAACTTTGCCCGCGGCATGGAATTCCTACCTCCTCAACTCTTTCTTTTTCGCTTCGATCTCGATGTCGATCTGCTTTGCCTTCTCCATGGTTTCCAGCACGCCGGCCCAGATCCGGGCCTCTTCTGCACGCGGGCTTTCGGGGAACTCTCTCTGTAGCCGGGCGAAGAAACCCAGCGCTTTCTCATAGTCCTTTTTCGGGTTTGCGTCATGGGCGTAAACCAGCCCCATGTTGAAAAGAGCCTCATCTCCCGGTGGACTATGGGGAAAAGCCGCAAGCACTTTCCGATTTTCCTGCAGGGCATCTTCGAAATCCCCCTGCTTGATGAATTGCCGCACCCGCCGCAGTTGTATATGCTGGAGTTGGGTGCGTCGATCCTGTTCCACCCTCGTGTCCATGACTCCGAGCACGCCGGACCAAATTCGAGCCTCCTCCGCGCGCGGACTTTCGGGAAACTCTTTCAGGAGCCGGCTAAAGAACTCCCGGGCCTTCCGATAATCCTTTTGAGAGTTGGCGTCATGGGCATAAATCAGCCCCATGTTGAAAAGCGCCTCATCGCCCGGCGGACGGTGGGGAAAGGCTGCAAGCACCTTACGGTTTTCCTGCAGGGCACCCTCGAAATCCCCACGGGCGAGAAGTAACTGCTCGCGCTGCAGATGAGCGCGGCCCTCCTGTTCAGCCGAAAACGTTCTGATCGACGCGCAGGCAGCGAGCATGACCAGGATCAGGCCGGCAGCACAAAATAGAAGGTACTGCCTTGTCCCGTTTCGCTTTCCACCCATACTCTTCCTCCATGCGCCTGAACAATATGCTTGACGATCGCCAGGCCCAATCCCGTCCCTTGCAGCCGACGGGGG
>JARRJE010000081.1:0-7048 GCA_037379765.1 Deltaproteobacteria bacterium | reverse complement strand
TCTGCCTGTGGTCGTTCAGGAGCCCAAAATCGGTCTGAGGTTCCTCTGCACCTCATGGCTGGTTATCCTTTCGTATGTGGAGGATAACAGGAGGATCGGAGTATGAACGCGAGGAGTCACCAGGAGTGGACCATCGGCCGCCTTTTCAACACAGCCAGCGGCTATTGGCAGCCATGCACGCTGCATGCTGCGGTAAAACTCGATTTGTTCACGGTGGTCGGGGGACGCAGGCTGTCCGCTGCTGAGATCATCGAAAGCCTGCAGGCGGATGCCCGCGGAGGTGAGGCCCTGCTCAATGCGCTGACCGCCATGGGATTACTGCGCAAAAACGAAGGCCGATTCGCCAACAGCGAGTTTGCCAGAACCTATCTCTGCAAGGATTCTCCCCAATACAAGGGGCACATTATCATGCACCATTATCATCTGGTGGACGGCTGGGCACAATTGGAAAAGGCGGTGCGTGACGGCGGGCCGGTGACAAAGAGGTCGCATGGCGAGGAACAGGAAAGGGAGAGCTTTCAAATGGGAATGTTCAACCTAGCCATGGATGTCGCCCCCAAGGCGGCGGCTGAAATCGATTTGCACGGCCGCCGTCATTTTCTCGACTTGGGCGGTGGTCCAGGCACCTATGCCGTTCATTTCTGCCTCGCCAATCCAAAGCTCAGGGCCACGATTTTCGACCGACCGACCACTCGGGACTTCGCCCTGAGAACGGCCGATCGTTTCGGAGTGGGCGACCGGGTGGAGTTTGCGGCCGGCGATTTCAACCGGGACGAGATCAAGGGACGTTATGACGTTGCCTGGCTTTCCCAGATTCTGCATGGGAATGGACCTGAGCAATGCGAGCGACTGATCGCCAAAACAGCTGAAGCCCTTGATCCAGGCGGCCTCTTGCTGGTGCACGAGTTTTTTCTCAACGATGCCAAGGACGGGCCGCTCTTTCCGGCCCTTTTCTCCCTCAACATGCTCATCAATAACGAACAAGGCCGCTCCTATTCCGACAAGGAGGTCAGAGCCATGCTGGACAAGGCCGGGGTGCGGGAAATCTTTCGGTTTCCTTTCAACGGGCCGAACGACTCCTACGTGATTGGCGGCACAGTATAATCTTTTTGGACATTTTCATGCCTCGAACCATTCTTCTGGTTGACGAAGACAAGCAAGAATTGCGCGCACTCCGCAACTTGCTGCAGCAAGAAGGTTATGACACCATGGACGCCGACAACGGGGCGGAGTGTCTGCGGTTGTTGACCGAGCATGAGGTTCAGGTGGTGGTTGCCGACAAGGACCTGGCTGACATGAGCGGCGAAGCTCTCCTGGAGCGGGTCCGGGAAACCCATCCCGAAGCTGTTCTGCTGCTTATCGATCAACTCTCTTTTAAAGAAAGTGCCTCCGGAGTCTCTGCCTTCCGGTATCTTCCCAGACCATGGACCGATGAGGCCATTTTGAACCGGGTCCAAGAGGCCTTCTATTTTCATGAGCTGATCCGAAAGAATTCTCAGCTCTCCCGAATTCTTTCAGATCCTGCCGAAGCGGTGGTCATTACCGATGCCCGCTGGGATATTCAATCGGTCAATCCCGCTTTTTCCAGGCTGACCGGTTTCGGGACAAAGGAGCTGATTGGCAGGGATGTCAAGGAAATCACTGCCGGCCGTGATGCAACTCTTTTCGAACGGGAAATTCATCCGGAGCTGGTTCGAACCGGCCAATGGCATGGCGAGCTGCAGCAGCGGGACAAGGATGGAATCGAGACCCCTCAAGCTGTAAGCATTCATGCTGTCAAGAACGGTAAGAACGAGATCTTCCTATTGGTTTTCTCCTTTTTCGGCAGCGGCAGAAAGGCGGCTGCCGAAAAGGTGAAAAGAAGCGAAGAGAGGATCTATTTCGACCGTTTGACCGGCCTTCCCAACCGTCTGCTTTTCATTGACCGCTTGGCCATGGCGCTGGCTCAAGCTAAACGCAACAAAAACATGGTCGGGGTTTTCCTTCTTGATTTGGATCGGTTCAAGATTATCAACGACACACTGGGATACAAGGTGGGAGACGAGGTGCTGCGAGAAGTGTCTGAACGGTTAAGCGCTCATACTCGCAGGGAGGATACAGTTGCCCGGTTGGGCGGGGACGAATTCATTCTGCTGATGCCGCGCCTCGCCCGGATCGAGGATGCCGTAACCTTCAACCGTAAACTCCTGGATGTCTTCAAGACTCCGTTTGTGGCGAATGGGAATGATCTGAACGTAAGCCCGAGCATAGGGATCAGCATCTATCCCGATAATGGCACCCGGGCGGAGACCCTGATCAGAAATGCCGATACAGCTCTGGGCTGGTCCAAGGAGCAGGGAGGAAATTGTTACAGCTTCTATACCCCGACCATGCAGGCCACGGCCTTCAAACGTCTCACGATGGTAAACAACCTGCACCTGGCCTTGGAAAAAAATCAGTTTATCCTTTATTTTCAACCACAAATCGACTTGGCCACCGGCCGGATCATTGGCGCCGAAGCACTGGTGCGATGGCAGAATCCCGAACTGGGTATGATAACTCCGAGCCAGTTCATTCCCCTAGCGGAAGAGAGCGGTCTTATCGTGCCCATCGGCGCCTGGACGCTGCACAGTGCCTGCCTCCACGGTCGGAGCTGGTATGAACAGGGCCATACCGATTTGAGGATTGCGGTCAACCTTTCGGCCCGGCTGTTCTCCCAAGAGGACCTCGTGGGTATGATTGAAGAGATGCTTGCGGAGACCGGCATGCCGCCGTCCTGTCTCGATCTCGAGATCACGGAGAGCATCCTGATGCAGAATGCCGCCGCTGCCACGTCCATTCTCGATCGTCTCAAGGAGAAGGGAATTCAGATTTCCATGGATGACTTCGGCACCGGTTACTCCTCATTGAGTTATCTCAAGCGGTTTCCCATCGATGCCCTCAAAATCGATCAGTCGTTCGTGAGAGACGTCACGACCAATCCCGACGATGCGGCCATCGTCACCGCCATCATCGCCATGGCCCGAAGCCTGAAGCTCAGGGTGATTGCCGAGGGGGTGGAAACCGAGGAGCAGGCGGCTTTCTTACTCAATCTCGGCTGCCAGGACATCCAGGGATTTTTGATCAGTCAGCCGGTCAGGGCGGCTGAGTTCGAGCGCTTGATCGTCGCTCAAAAGAACAGGGGCCAGCTCTCCATTCCAATGCATCCATAACTGCCAAGGACCCTCTCATGACCTTTCTTGATTTCTTCAAACCCGTGCCTTCCATGTCCGCTGACGCGGTGCGCCGCTTCCTTGCCGAGAATAGTCCCGACAGTTACAATCTGATCGACGTCCGTCAGCCTAAGGAATACGAAAGAGGCCATCTTCCCGGCGCCCAACTTATTCCCTTACCCGATCTCAACGGACGATTGAATGAGATCGATCGCAACAAACCGACCATCGTCTATTGAGCCTCCGGCAAGCGCAGCCGGTCGGCTGCCGGACGCTTGCTCGGAGAGGGATTCCGGGAGGTTTTCAGCATGGAGGGAGGCATTAAGGCCTGGAACGGCATGGTGGCCACCGGCACCTTCGAGGCAGGGATGGCGTTTTTTGCCCCGGCCACCGATATCCGGGAGATCGTAGCTGTGGCCTGGTCCATGGAGGAGGGCTCCCGTCGCTTTTACCAGAGGGCGGGTGAACTGCTGCGGTCCGATCCGGAAACTGTCGAGATCTTCAGGCAGTTGACCGAGGCTGAGGATGCCCACAAGCATAGTCTGCTGGCCAGTTACGAACATCTGACCGGACGCCGGGCCGACCCAACGATTTGTATTCAGAAAATGGGAATGGCCGAAGAAGGCATCATGGAGGGAGGGATTCCAGTGAAGGAAGCGCTTGTTTGGCTTCAGGACCGGGAGATTACAGAGATCCTTGATCTTGCCATGGGACTGGAGATCAATGCCTATGATCTCTACCTGAAAATGGGCCGAAGAATGGAAGCCGAGGAGTCCGGCAGAATTTTCGCAGAGCTCGCCCGAGAGGAGCAGCATCATCTGGAACGGTTGGGGCAGCTGCTGGACAGCCGTCTGTAGCCGATGAAAAAATATGTCTTGGTCTCAATATCTTAAGTTTTTCATCGGGTTGCTGGCGATCGTTAATCCTTTGGGGGCAATCCCCATCTTTATCGCCCTCACCGCAGGCTACAGCAGAAGTGAGCGCCTGCACACCGGTCAGGTGGCCTCGGTGGCGGTGGCCTCTATTCTTATCGTTTCCCTGCTGGTGGGCGAGACCGTCCTCCGTTTTTTCGGCATTTCCATCCCTTCTTTCCAGGTTGCGGGTGGCCTGCTCATTTTGCTCATGGCCATCAGCATGATGCACGGCGGGCTCAGCCGGGTCAAACATACGGAAGAGGAGGCCAGGGATGCCGAAGATATGGATTCGGTAGCAGTGATACCTCTCGGTATCCCGCTCCTGGCCGGGCCTGGGGCGATAAGCACCATCATCTTGTATGCGCATCGGGGACACTCGCCGATGCACTTTCTCCTCCTGGCCCTGGAAATCCTCCTGGTCTCTCTAGCGGTCTGGTTCTGCTTCCGGTCGGCACCCTTCATCGCCCGCTTTCTGGGTCGCACCGGCATCAATATCGGAACCCGGATCATGGGGCTCATCATCGCTGCCATCGGCGTTGAATTCATCGCTGCCGGCCTCAAACAATTGTTTCTTTCCTAAACGACTTTTTCCTGCCGGCGAAGGAAAGCTATTTCCCTCCCGAAAAAATCGGGCTGAAAAGGTTATAAGGAAGCGAAAGGGTATTTTTGACAAGAGAAAGGAGGCTCTTTCCCACTGCTTTCGGAGAGAGCACCATGACAGAAGGGTCTGAGATCGGCCCTTTGACCCCCACGGGAAGGGTGACCAGCGTTGCATCTTTGCCACCGATAGCCCGGCCGATCAACGGCAGCCAGCTGACAATGGTATCAATGGTCTTGAGGGGCGAAATGAGGATGGTCAGATCGGTCTGGAAGGTACTCAGGTCCAGCTTGCCGTTGCCGAACAGGTTGAGCCCTTCCCCGTGCACCGCCATTTTTTCGAAGACCAGATGGTTGTCGGCCACTCGGGCCTCAAGGTCCATCATCGAATAGGGCAGACCGCCGGCAACCGGACTGGACCCATCAGTGGTGAAGAGATCTGTCAGATTGACGACTCTGAAGATCTTGGAAAGCAAAGTCAGCCGTCTTATATTGCCGTGCGCTGATTGCAGCTTTGCTTTTCCGGCAGTCCAGTGGCCCGGCCGGCCGTGCAAGGTGACATCCAGATCGAACTGACCCACGAGCAAATCCTGTTTGATCCCCAGGCAAGGCATGACCTTCTCAAAGGCTGGCGGCGACTGGGGGTCGCTTCGCAAACGAACCAGACTGGTTCCTCCATCCGTAGAGGACCAGGTACCGCTCATGGCCAGACCGCAGATTCCGGCATGGTCCACGTCGACCTGCCAACGCTCCCCCGGTTGCAGATCGATGGAACCCTGCAAAGGCAGCCATCGATACCAGTTTCCTCCTTTCCCCTTCGAATCGGCTGCGTCAGCGGCGTACATGAATTGGTCGATATTGAAACGGATCTGCCCTGTGAAATCCCAAGGCTTCCAGCGGTCACCTCCGGCTAACTTGTCCCTGAAGGACTTCTGAAGCCTTGTAAGGGTGGACCATGAAAGAGAAGGGGAAGCCAGGTCCAGGTCGAGGTCGAGCCCATCATCGGAATTGGCCACGATCCGGCCCTTGGCGCTCGCCTGTTCCCCACTGAAATCAAGCGCAAGAAGGGGTATATCCAAGCTTGCGCCGTCGCCATTCACTTTCAGCCGTTTGATAGTGAGCGGCGCCGAACCGGAAAGAGGCAGCCGGATATCATCTGCCTGCAGGGTGCCGACCAGACGGGTCTGCTGCGGCTGCCCCGGGGTATAGCGGAAGGTGCAGACCCCGGCAACCCGGCCTTTCAGCAGCCGGTTGCTCTCGAGCAAGGCATCAACGGTCCTGCCGTCAAGATTGCCTCGCCAGTTGAGCTCGAATCCGGCGGATTCGCCTCCCGGCAGATCGAGTGCCAGCAGGCCCTGCTCGCCGGCAGCCGAGATAGCCACTCGCTTGACGGTAAGGTCTTTGCGTGTTTTTCGGAGCTCGAAGTCGACCCTGGGCAGCGACTTTAGGTCATCGCCGGCAATGATTCCGCCACTCACCGACATATGTTCCGCATCCCAACCAATACGCAGGTCATCCAGAGTGCAAGGGGTTTGGGGAAAAAGAGCCGGCGGCACCCATCGTTTTTCCTTCACCCAAGAGGCGAGCCGCTGGTCGGCAGTGCCTTGGAGGTTTACCCAACCGTGCCATTGGGCCAATTCATGATGATTGAATCGGCCCTGGAGCGATATCGGCCGTCCCAGTAAACTGTTTTCACTGGCGGTGACGATCGCTTCTTGGGAGGAGATGCTCCCGGTTACCATCCGTGTGGAAACCGGCGGACCCAGAAGAGGACTGGCCCACACGAGATCTTTACCCTGGATCCTGATATCATATTGCCACCGTTCCGGCTGGCGCCAGGGACCATGGACAGTGCCGCTGGTGACCTCAATCGTGCCGGTGAGAGCGGACAAGGCCCGAGAAAGCTTTCGGTGGACCGAGTGATACCGGTTGATCTCACGGAAAAGAGGACCGGCGGCCAAAGTACCTTGGAAAGACTTGACATCCAATTGGATTCCCTGTCCCCAGGTTACGGCCCCCGTTGTTTCTGCAACCCGATGCGGTCCGAGCACAGCCTTGACGTTCCGCCAGAAAACCTTTCGGTTCGAAACCACCTCGAGCCGACCGCCCTCGAATTGGAACAACCACGGCACTCTGGCATACCGGCCGCTCGCCTTCAGAGCATCCACCGTCACTTGCGCCACCGGATGGCGGAGATGGTCTCCCAGATGCAAATGTCCCTCGGCCCGGCCTTTGAGGTCGCTGAACCGATCAACTTCGCTCAGGAAGGCCTCATCGTGGACCGTGTGGTGCAATACCGCTGGCAGCTCGGCAACCTCCGCCTTCAGATCCAGGTCAAAAGTAAAG
>JARRJE010000080.1:0-7074 GCA_037379765.1 Deltaproteobacteria bacterium | reverse complement strand
CTCCTGGGTCGTCTTGGAGTGATCCGCCCCCGGCGCCGATTCCCCCCATCCGTAGGCAACCCCTGTAAGGATGAGGCACAACAGGACCGTTGTTCCGAAAAGCGCCACTTTCATTCTTCCTCCCTCTCGTGGAATTTATCTTGACCAGCCACTATTCCACGGTTCGCCTTTCAATCTGCCCAGCCGTGAAAAATGCGAAGTGTCAACGATATTAACCGCAGGAGGATTACAAATTAGTTACAGATTCAAAAAAAGAGAGCCTGAAGGGAAGAACGGGAAGGACTGCTTCAGAAAGAGGAGGTCAGGAGGTTCTGCGGGCCGCGATAATCGTCTGATAGGCTTGTCGGAGTTCGGCTGCTGGCTCGATATCGAATTCTTGCTTCAGGACCTTGCGGCACCGGTTGTAGATCTTGATGGCCTCGGCGGCCCTGCCTTGCCTGGAGAGGCCAAGCATCACCCGGAGATAGAATTGTTCGGCAGAGGGCTCGATAACCAAGGTTTTTTCATACCAGGCGATCGCTTCATCGATCTTGCCGTCTTTTTCCAGTTTCTTCGTCAAAATGTCGGCTCCGGCAAGATATGCTTTCCTCAATTTTTCACGGGAAAAAGAAAACCACGGCTTTTCGTTATCATCCGCCAAGAAGTTCCCCTGATAAAGCCCCAGCATTCGTTCGAGAACTTCCATTTCCCGCCCGTCCAGGCCTTCGGTCGGTCGGTTTTGGGCTTTTTCGAGCAGATGTTCGAGCTGCTCCTGAAAAACCAGGGCATCCACCCAGCAGTATCGCCCATCGATGCTGAGCTGCCCTTTCTGAAGCTGAATGGCATTTTTCTCCCCCAACATCTGCCGAAGTCGATGCAAGGTGGTGGCGAAAGATTTATGCGCCGCATCCCCGTCGGCATCAGGCCATAAGGCATCGGCGATTTGGTCTTCCGGCACTTCCCGCCCGCCGAGAGCGATCAGGGCGATAAGCATTTCCAGGGGCTTCTTTTGAGCCTTTCTGGAAAAAGAAAGCGGGGCTTCATCGATGAGGATGCGACAGCTGCCCAGCGTATAAACCTTGACCGGCCATGGCCATTGATCGATGTGAACCGGGGGTTCGGAAAGAACCAGACGCCGCCTTCTGATGATCTCCCTGGCATGCTCCTCCTCGATGCCGTGCTGAAGGGCTTCCGCGCAAAGGTGCACGATGAACGGGGGTGTGCTCCACGGCGGGTCGTAATAGCAGCAGATTCGTCCCAGCCGTAACCCTTCCTCCAGGATCTTCAAGGCGCTCGGTTCATCGCCTGTCATGAATCCCAAGTGGGCCCTGGCGAGCAAACAGGCGTATTGGAAAATGCGGCTTTTGGTCCGCAAGCTGAGGCCTTCGGCTTCTGCCAGATACTGCCTGCCCTCTTCCGGATCATCGCTCCCAAATGCCACCCAGACCATTCCCAGAAGTGCAAGGATTTCCGGAAAGACGTAGCTGGTTTCCCTGGCAAGACGCAGGGAAATTTCAGTATGCATCCGCGCTTTTTCCTTTTCTCCCTTCACCAAGGCGCACCATCCCTCCAGATAATGAAACTGGCAGAGCATATGGCGCCGGTTCGGATCCAATGTGGCGGCCATCTGCTCAATGCATCGCCGTGCCTGTTCAACATCGCCCCTGACCAGGGCGCTGTATCCGCCCATGGCCCAGAGCATGGGATTCCAGATATAAACTCCTGTCTGTTCGGCACACTTCAAAGCCTCGGTAATCTTGCGATCGGCGGAATCGTAGGAGGCCTCAAGCCAGATGTCGATGCCGGCCTCCAGCCAATTCCAAATCAGCCGGGTAAGGGGCGAGGCACCGGGAAGTTTGGCAAACTGTCTGATCTCTTCCAGAAGCACTCCGCCGGTTTGAAAATCACCCATCCAAAAATAGTAATTCACCAGATAAGAGTAAGCGTGCACGCGATAATCGATACTCTGATACCCTCGGGCCAACGCCACGGCACGCTCGGCCCAGTGATGGATCTCCGGGTGATCAGGCCTGCTGATCATCAGGGCCGCCGCCATGCTTGCAACCACCTGCATCTCTGCCTGGGTAGACGGAAAGGAAGTGCCTTGTCGCAAAGTATCGTCAAGCCAGTCGATCCAGTGGGCAAGGGGCGTAAAATCGTTCCACTCGTAGCGAAAACCGTCCACGATAGCTGCCCAAGACAAAAATTTCAGTGGATCGTTCAGGGAGCAGCAATGGAAAACTCTCTCGAATTTCTTCCTGGCCCTCACCGGATCGGAAGGCTGCATTGCCATCCCCAGCCAATAAAGAAGGATCGGGGGCTGTTGTTCATGATCATCGGAAAGGCTCCTTATCCATTTTACGATCGTCTGGTGCCGCCCCTGGGCCAACAGGTCAGGGGCCTGGCGATTCAAAAGGTCGGCAAACTCATCCAAGGCTTTTGCATGCAGAAACAGGACGGCGGCACAGTCGGCCTCCCCCCCTTCCTCCAGAAGAGCCGCCGCCCTTTTCCGGACATCCTTGAGCATTGCCGGTGGAAATCTTTCTTCCGCCTTGGCCAGAAGAAATTTGCGGAAAAGAGGATGATAGGAATAGACGGTCTCGGGGGATCGGTGCCGATCAAGAAAGAAATGGTCCCGATGGAGCCAGGTCAGGATCTTTGCCGCCGGTTGGTCGGTGAGCTTTTCCGCAACACGGGGCGTCATCTCCGGGAGCAGGGCGGTGATGAGGAGAAAATTTCTGATCTCCTCGGCGGTGGCGGTCAGAATCTCATTAGCGAAATAATTAAAGATCTCTTCGGTAGGGATGAGTTCGGCTGAAAGCTGGCCTATTCTTTCTTTTTTCACGCTCTCCGCCAGCAGAATCAGCCCGGCGGCCCAGCCCTGGGTGTGCCTACAGATCGACCGGATGGTCTCCACGGTCAATTGCCATTCCTCGCGGGATTCGAGAAGCTCTTTCGATTCCTCAGGCGTGAATCGAAGATCATCCCAGCCCAAAACTTCCAGCGACTGCGAGGCCGCGAGCCGGGCCAAGGCGGCCGGCGGTTGCTGCCTGCCGATCACCACCGCTGTAATCCCATCCGGAAGGCAGGACAAGGCTAACTGCAGCAGATTATTGAAGGGAGATTCCTTGGGAATCTCTTCAAAATTATCAAAAACAAGAATGAATGGCCGTGGAAGAATGGAGTAAAGGTCCTCGAAATACCTCCTGGTGAAAGTCTTGATTCCGAGGCAATACTCAGGAGTCAGAAGAGGCAGCTGGCAGTCCTTCGCTTGTTTTTTCCCGGCGGCCATCCCCAGGTAATAAAAAAAGGTGGCGATATCGGCATCACCCTCATCCAGACGGTACCAGAGGTGAGAATCTCCACGGTTTTCAAGATAACTGCTCATCAAAGTCGATTTGCCGCACCCTGCCGGGCCGCTCACCCAAACCAGCCGATGGGTCAACTCGAGGTCCAACCGGCGGAACAATCGTTCCCGCAACAAAACCTTGCTGGGCGCGGGCCGACTCATCTTGGTCAATAAGATCTGTTCGGACATGACTTTGCTCTAAGATTTTTTCTCGATGCAAACATCCAATGCCACCACAATTCATGGAATTGCTTACAAAAATAACATGATACTACAAATAAGGGGAAAATTTTGACTGCAGAACGCAGGAGAATCCCGGGGAACGGAACGTTGAAGACCAATATCGCCCATCGGGCTTTTCAGCAGAAATTCACCGGGCAGCGCACTAGGTGGCCGGCCTTGTTGCGGAAGAGCAGGTAACGGTTCTCCGCCCCGTACAGGAGCAGCTCTTTGGTGAGGCGCACGTCTTCCCGGCAATAGCGGATGATCTCCTCGATGCGGCCTTCCTTATACCATTGGAGGGCCTGGAGTCCGTCTGCCGTCTTTTTGGTCCCCAGGGTGTGTTCGGTGAGGTGGTCGAGGGTGAGCCGGTAGCCAAGCCTATTCTTCACCTCTTCCAGAATATCCAGAGTGGGGAGTGAATGAAGATCGTAGGAGGTGTAGGCGGAGAGCACCCGGTTATCGAACCGCTTGTTGTTGAACCCCACCACCAGGTCGAGCTGCCGGAGGCGGGCGATGAGTTTGCCGATCTCCTCCTCCCGGAAGGTGCAATACCGGTCGAGACCGGAATCGTAAAGCACGGCGATGCTCACCCCCATCCGTTCCGCCCGGTGCCAGCCGCCCACCTCGGCGGCCGAGCGCTTGGTTTCCACATCGAAGACGCCGTAGCGGCCCCGGAGCACGCTGGGAGCAGGCGCCGCAGGTTTGGCAGGCGGCCGAGGGCGAAGAATAGCCGCTGCTTTTGTCGAGGCCGGCCGCCGTTTGCCGGTGTCTTCAGGGGCCAGAAGGCCAGCCAGCACTCGCAGAGCCGCCGCCTTGTCGATGGGCCGGTTGCCCGAGCCGCACTTGGGAGAATGGACGCAGGAGGGACACCCCAGCTCGCAGGGGCAGGAGGCGATGGTCCGGTGGGCGGTGCGCAGCAGCTCCTCGATGCGGGCGAAGGCCTGGCGGCAGAGCCCCACCCCGCCCGGATAGCCGTCATAGATGAAGACCGCGGCCCGGTTGAGCTGGGGGTGGAAGGGGTAGGAGATGCCCCCCACGTCGTTGCGGTCGCAGAGCACCAGCAAGGGGAAAATACCGATGCAGGCATGCTCCGCCGCATGGATGCCGCCCATGAAATGGACCAGCTCGGCCTCGATATCCTGCTGGAGGGCGGAGTCCACCTCGAACCACAACCCCTCGGTTTCAAATACCTGTGGCGGCAGGTCAAGGGGTACGGTACCGATCAGCTTCTGGCCCTTGACCAGCCGTTTCTGAAAACCGGTCACGGTGTCGGTCACCCGCAGGGTGGCGAGTGCCGCCCGGAAGCTGCACCGCTCCACCCGGGCCCGCACCTCCAGGATCTCGGTTTCCTTGCGACTCATGGCCCGGGTAAAGTAGGGCAGTTTCCTGGCGTTCACCACCACTTCCCGGGCCTCCAGGTCCAGCTCGTCCACCAGCCAGGTCTGCCCCCGGTGGAGGTAGACCGCCCCAGGATGACACTCCTTAAAGCAGCGGCCGCCGTCGATCTCCCCAATCACCGTCCCTTCCTCGTCGGCGGCCCGGATGGCAAACGACCGGCCGCTGCCCCGAAGATCCACCTCCCGGTGGGGATACTTGCGGCCGGTGAACCACTGTTTGCCGTCGGCCCCCAGGAGCAGGTCGCCGCGCGCGGCCATCTTAGTCACGGCCTTCTGGACCCCTTCCGGGGCTAGCAGGGGATCAGCCACCGGGATGGGGCGCTCGGCCGCCGCGCAGAGCAGGTGCCGCTCGGCGATGGCGGAGTTTTCCGGATTGAGTACTGCCGGCTCCACCGACCGGGTGAAAAAGTCGCGGGGGTGGCGGAGGAAATACTGGTCGAGGGCATCTTCATGGCCCACCAGGATGATGAGGGCGTCGCGCTGGCGCCGCCCTACCCGGCCGCCCCGCTGCCAGGTGGCCATCACCGTTCCGGGATAGCCCACCAGGATGCAGATGTCCAGCGAGCCGATGTCGATCCCCAACTCCAGGGCGCTGGTGGAGACCACCCCCAGCAACTCGCCGGAAGAGAGCTTGGATTCGATCTCCCGCCGGTCTTCAGGGAGAAAGCCTGCCCGGTAGGCGGTGAGCTTGTCGGCCAGCTCGCCCAATCGCCCTTGGGTCCAGAGAGAGACCAGCTCGGTCATCTTCCGGGACTGGGTGTAGACGATGGTGCGCAGGCCTCTTTTCAGCGCTGCTTCGAGAAGCTGGCTGGCGGCGAAGGCGGCGCTTTCGTGCGGGTCGATGAACACGAAGTGGCGGGTTCCCCGGGGAGCCCCGGTTTCGACGATTACCGTGGCCTCCGTCCCCAGAAGGTCGCGGGCGAGCTCAGCCGGATTGCCCACTGTGGCCGAAGAGAGCAGAAATTTGGGCTCCCGACCGTAGTGGCGGCAGAGCCGGCGCAGACGACGGAGCACCCAGGCCATGTGGGAGCCGAACACTCCCCGGTAGGTATGGACCTCGTCGATCACCACGTGGGAGAGTCTCGCCCACAGGTGAGCCCAGCTCTCGTGGTAACCGAGCAGAGAGAGATGGAGCATGTCCGGATTGGTGATCAGGATCTGCGGCGGCTGTTCCCGGAGCTTCTTGCGGCGGTAGCTCGAAGTGTCGCCGTCGCAGATGGCCGCCGTGGGCCTTTGCTCGGCAGGAAGGTGGGCGGCCAGCTCCTCGATGGCTCGCAACTGGTCTTGGGCCAAGGCCTTCAGGGGAAAGAGATAGAGGGCGCAAGCATCGGGGGCGGCGATGAGGTGCTCGAAAACAGGGAGATTGTAAATAAGACTCTTGCCGCTTGCCGTGGGCGTGGCCACGATCACGTTCCGGCCGGCGCGGATGCGGTCGATGGCAGCGGCTTGATGGGTGTAAAGACCGGAGATTGACTGGGCGGACAGGGCACGGGTCAGGGCTCGGGGCAGTGGCGGGCGGAGCCCGGCAAAACGGGCCGGCTCACCTGCCAGCTCTTCATGATGAGCCACTTGCGGACCGAAGCGGGGCGAGGCCTTGAGGGCCGTTAGATACTCCAGGATGCGACCGTTTTCAGCAGGCATTTCGGAGTCGCAAGAGGTCGGTGTGGGCTTGTTCATCGCAACTGATCCCGGGTGAAGTCCCGGAGGCGTTCTTACCCAGTTTTGCACAGGAGGCCTCCGGCAAAAACGAGTTGACCCCGGCCTCAGAAGAAACTACATAGTCCATATGCGGCCACAGGGGCACCGCATCTCCTGTGTCATCGGCCTGTTCGCGGAGCACCAATCCAGCTCGCAGGCCTCTTTTCCGGCACGGCACTGCTGCCGACGCTAGGATCTGCGAGTCCCTGCGACCGTTACAAGGAAAGGTAGGTATTGCCTTGCCTCTGCCGATTATTTACCTTTGTGAGGCTTACAATCATTTCTATTCGAGGGCGGAGGGAATGTAGCCTTCGCATTAACAAGGACAAGACATGACCACCATCGTCACCCTGGGGCCAGAAGGATCGCCTGCCAGGCAGGCCGCGCGCCTCTTCCGGCCGGAGGCCGAGATTATCACCCATCCTCGGA
>JARRJE010000079.1:0-16834 GCA_037379765.1 Deltaproteobacteria bacterium | reverse complement strand
GGGGAAAGACGGTAAGGTCAACTATAGTTAATTATCTAATTATACAAGAAAAAATAGATTTTGTTACGTATAGCATACACCGGGGTTATGCTTTAGCCACCTGCGACGGCAGTATAAACTTGCTATAAGCCACTCAACACTGAGCAGTGAACAGGATAAGGTTTCCAGTATTTTCCTCTCTTGGGAAAGAGGAATAACTTTTGAGGAAATGCAGGGGATTTTTGAGGGCTGGTTGGAAAGAAGGTTGGAATACAAGAAAGATTCTAAATCTGTCTTTCTCTAAAAACCTTGCTATTATTGGCGCGCCCGGCAGGATTCGAACCTGCGACCCACGGCTTAGAAGGCCGTTGCTCTATCCAGCTGAGCTACGGGCGCGTATGAGTGGTGCTAAGTTCAAGATGAGAGGCCATTTTTTTAGCACGCCGGGGGTGAAGTTGCAACTCCATTTTCCCCTGAAATACCGCGGCAACGCAAGCCTAAGCGGTTGAAGAGTTTGTGGGTAATAACCGATTCACGAATAGGTGCCTGCAGCGCTTGCTGAGAACGTGAATGCATCAGGATGATGCTGCTCAAGCGGCATCTTGTCATCGGCACATCGCCTTCCTCTGCCTACAGTACCTCTTTTTCTATGCTCTAAGCTGAGGAAATTGACTGGCTCCTCTTCTTTTCCGTATGGTATCCTGAGGTTCGGCGGAATCCCGGAAAAACAGATGGAGGGGGAAGAAACGTGGAGCAGAACACCCACAGCATCATCATCGGTTACATCCTCTGGGCCTTCGGCTTTACCGGCTCGCACCGGTTCTACTATGGCAAACCCGTTTCCGGCACTATCTGGTTTTTCACCTTGGGGTTGTTCCTCATCGGCTGGATCGTCGACCTCTTCCTTATCCCGGCCATGGACCGGGAGGCGGACCTTCGTTTCGAGCCGGGGCCCATTGATTACACCGTGGCCTGGATCCTTCTGACCTTCCTTGGCCTTCTGGGCATCCACCGGTTCTATCTCGGCAAATGGCCCACCGGCCTCCTCTATCTCGTGACCGGCGGCCTGTTTTTAATCGGCTACATTTACGACTACTGGACCCTGAACCAGCAGATCAGCGCCATCAACCGCGCTGCTCTCAGGCCCAACTGATCCGTGTCCATGCTCACCGCTCTTCTTTTTCTCCTCTGGGGCAATTTCCTTCCCCCCCTTGCCAGAATGCTTTTGGACGACCGGTTTGGGACGCCCCTTGACGGGGGCAGGACGTGGCGGGACGGACGGCCCCTGTTCGGTGCCCACAAGACGGTCCGCGGGGCGCTCGCTGTCCTCGTTGCCGGCACCGCGGTCTTTCCTCTTCTGGGTGTTGCCTGGTGGCAGGCGGCAGCGGCGAGCCTGCTCATTGTTACCGGGGATCTTTTATCGAGCTTCCTCAAACGTCGTCTCAAGTTCCCGAGCGGCACCATCATTCCCGGGCTTGATCAAATCTTCGAAGGGTTGCTGCCGCTTCTGGTCCTGGCCGGGCCGCTTCATCTTTCCGCGGCTGAGTCGGCGGGGGTCCTTGCCCTGTTTATCCTCATTGCCTTCCTCGGTTCACTCCTCTGGAAGTTCATGACGACCCGGCCGGCGGCCGCACGGGGGACCCAGCCGCGCCTGGTCCGTTCCCGTCGGGGATACAAGGCCTGGCGGGCCTGTCACCCACCGCTGGCCCGCTGGCAGCTCTGGCTCAATTTCGAAGATTACTTTTTCTACCGACTGGGGGTGGGCTGGTTTTTCAGACTGATCGGGCTGTACCGCCGCGGTGAGGCCAACTGCCTGGATCTCCAGGTGGAGGTGCAAGAGTTTGCCTTTCCTGGTTTGCCCTCCGCCTTCGACGGCTTCCGCATCCTGCTCCTCACCGATCTTCACCTGGACGCCTTGGAAGGGCTCACTGCTGCAGCGGCAGTCAAGGTGCGGGAGGTCGAGGCCGATTTGTGCCTCATTGGCGGCGATATTCGCATGGAGATGTACGGGCCGGTGGCACCCTCTCTGCGGAAGCTCAAGTGCCTGCTCGGACAGATCAAAGCGCCATGCGGCATCTACGGGGTGCTTGGCAACCATGATTGCATCCAAATGGTGCCTGATCTGGAAGATGCGGGCCTGGTGATGCTTATCAACGACGCGCTATCAGTGGTCAGGAGGAGCGAGCAGTTGTGGGTGGTAGGAGTGGACGACCCTCATTACTACAAGGTGCACGATCCGGATACCGCTTTCAGCGAGGTGCCTTCCGGAGCCTTCTCCATCTTCCTCGCCCATTCCCCCGAGGCCTACCGGGCGGCCGCGTCCCGAGGGGCGGCACTTTACCTTTGCGGCCATACCCATGGGGGCCAGATCTGCACCCCGACGGGAATTCCTTTTTTCACTCATTGCCGGGCACCCCGCCGTTTGGCCGCCGGTCCTTGGCGCCACAAGGACATGCAGGGCTACACCAGCCGAGGGCTGGGTCCCTCCGGGGTGCCCCTCCGTTTTAACTGCCCGGGCGAGATCACTCTCCTTACTTTACGAAAAAGCCCGGTGACCTGAGGGGCGCGCCGGGCAAGGACAAGCATCAGCGAGGATCGAGCCGACCTCAGTTCTGCCCGCCGATCTTCCAGACCGGACCCTTGGACGTATCGAGGACCTTTACGCCCTGGCGGGCAAGCTTGTCCCGCACGTCGTCCGCCCGTTTCCAGTCCTTCCGGCGACGCGCCTCTTCCCGTTCCCGGATGAGGTTGTCGATCTCCGGGGCGAGGGGGCACTCTTCGAGTTTGAGGACGCCCAGGATCTCGTTCACTTTGCCCAGGGTCTCGAGCAGGTACTGCTTCTGGTCGCGGTCGAGATGGCCATCGCAGATGATGGGATTCACTTTCTTGATGAAGTCAAAGAGCACCCCCAGCCCGCGTGAGATGTTGAGGTCATCATCCATGGCCGCCATGAAGCCCTCTTCCAGGTCGGTCATGTAGGCGGCCACCTGCGGATGGGGATGTTCCGGCGGCAGGCAGAGCAGCTTGCGGGTAAAGCGATCCAGCCGCTGTAAGCCTTTGCAGGCCTCGTCCAGCTTGGCGGCGGAGAAGTGGATTGCCTTGCGGTAATGAGTGCCCAAGAGGTAAAAACGGATCTGGCGCGGGGTATAGCCCATGGCCAGCACCTCTCGCAAGGTAAGCAGATTGCCATGCTCGGGGGTCATTTTCTTGCCGTCTACCAGCACGAGCTCACTGTGCACCCAGTAGCGTGCCAAGGGTTTGCCGGTGAGGGCCTCGGCGATGGCGTTTTCGTTTTCATGGTGGGGAAAAATGAGGTCGCGGCCGGCGGTGTGGATGTCCATGGTCTCCCCCAGATGACGAAGCGACATGGCAGCGCACTCGATGTGCCATCCGGGCCGGACGTTTCCGAAATCGGTTGGGTAGAAGATGCCCTTCTTCAACTCGCCCAGGGTTGAGCGCTTGAGCAAGGTGAAGTCCACCGGGCTGTCCTTTTCATAATCGTCGAGATCCACCGTTCTGCCCACTTGGATCTTGGAGAGATCCACCCGGGAGAGGCGGCCGTAGCAAGAAAACTTGGAGATGACGAAATAGATGGAGCCGTGTTTTTCGTAGGCAAACCCCTTGTGAATCAGCTGGTGGGCGATGTCGAGCATGTCCTGGACGTGCTCGGAGGCTCGGAGGTAGGCGGTGGCCGGTTTGATGCCCAGCGTCGTCAGGTCCTGATGGTATTCTTCGATATAGGAGCCGGTGAAAGTCTCCAGTGACTGGCCGTTTTTCTCCGCCCCGGCGATGGTGTTGTCGTCCAGGTCCGTGAAGTTCATATAGAATTGAACATCATACCCCTTGGCATCAAGCATCCGGTGGATGAGATCGGCGACGAGGAACCGCCGGCAGTGGGCGAGATTGGCCAGCTCATGGGCGGTGGGGCCGCAAGCATAGAAGGTGACCTTCTTTCCTTTCTGAGGCGCGAACACCTCTTTGCGGCGGGAGAAGGTGTTGAAGAAGCGCAGCCGGGATTCTTTAACCTGTTCCGGCTGTTTGGGGGTGAACAACTCGGTGCTGAGATACTTCTCCCCGCCATCCGGGAGAATGACGACAATGACCCCTTTCTCGATTTGCTCGGCGCGGGTCAGCGCCGCACAAAGAGCGGCCCCGGAGCTCATGCCCACGAACAGCCCCTCCTTCCGCGCCAGCAGTCGCGCCAATTTAAAGGCCTCGTCATCGGGGATGTTGATAATCTGATGGGGCAGGGTTTTGTCGAAAATCCCCGGCTTGTAGGACTCTTTCATGTTCTTGAGGCCTTGCAGCTTGTGGCCGAGGAAAGGCTCCACAGCAGTGACGCGCACCTCGGGGTGATGGTCGGCGAAGTACTTGCTGAGGCCCATGGCGGTCCCGGTGGTGCCAAGGGTGGCCACCACATCGGTGACTCGGCCTTCGGTCTGCTTCCAGATCTCCGGGCCGGTGGATTCGTAGTGGGCCTGCCAGTTGGCTTCGTTGTTGAACTGGTCGGTCAGGAAGTAGCGGTCAGGGTGTTCGCGGGCCATAGCATAAGCCTGCTCGATGGCGCCGTCGGTGGACCTTTTGGCGGGAGTGAGCAGGATCTCGGCGCCATAGGCCTTCATGATCTTGCGGCGTTCGATGGAGGCCGATTCCGGCATGACCAGCTGGCATCGATAGCCCTTTACCGCGCAGACTAAAGCCAGACCGATGCCGGTGTTACCGCTGGTGGCCTCGAGGACGATCTTGTCGGGAGTAAGCGCGCCGCTTTCTTCGGCCTTCCTGATCATGTGAAGGGCAATGCGGTCTTTCACGGAGCCGCCAGGGTTGTCCGCCTCGATTTTGGCGTAGATGGTGACGCCCTTCTCCGGATTCAGGCGGTTGATGGTAACAAGCGGGGTATTTCCGATTTTGTCGAGAACGTTTTTGTAGATCATGGCTGCACGTAATGAAATTGGAGTAGCGGGCAGCAAATACAATACCACAATCAAGGGCGGCCGCAAATAAGAGGAAAAAGCCGGCCAGTGCTATCCTTCAAATAAAAAGGCCCCCGGCAGTTGCCGAGGGCCAGATGGTGCCAAGATGGGGGTGAGCCTTTAATTTTCGAAATCGAGGCGTACTCGGATCGCCATCTTGTAGAGTACGGTCACGATCATGAAGCCGGCGGCCCAGACGCCAATGGTGATAGCAAGCTCGCCCATGGTCGGATAATACTGAGTAATATATTCGGTGGGGCTCGGTACGAAACCGCCGAGCACGAGACCCAGGCCTTTATCAATCCACAAAGAGAGAAAGATTAACGCGCAGGCAAGACCCAGGGTCTTTTCGTTGTAACGGGTCTTGGGCGTGAGCAGCATGATGACGCCGATGGCCCCAAGTAACATGGAGGCCCGCATCCAGGGCACCAGGCTGTGGGCGCCTTCAAGACCCCAGAAGAGATAGTCCAAGGTCGCCTTGTGGCCCGGAATGTTGCTGTAAAATGCGGTAAAGAACTCCATGCCGATGAAGAAGAAGTTGACCAGGGTGGCATAACCGATGATGGTCACCATTTTCTGGATGGCTTCTTGGCCGGCATCAAACTTGCTCACTCGCTTGATAATCAAGGCCATAATCACGATCAGCGCAGGGCCGGCCGCAAAGGCGGAGGCCAGAAAGCGGGGAGCCATAATGGCGGTCAACCAGAAATCCCGACCCGGCAATCCGGCGTACAGGAAGGCTGTAACTGTGTGAATACTGACTGCCCAGGGAATGGAAATGTAGATGAACGGCTTGATCCATTTGGGCGGCGGCACGGGCCGGTGGGGTGATTTATACTGGGCATGAACCAGCGTCCAGCCCACCAGCAGGTTGAGGAACAGATAGCCGTTCAGCACGATCATATCCCAGAACAGCATGGAATGCGGGGTGGGATGCAGGAGCACATTCAAAAGCCGCATGGGCTGCCCCAAGTCGACGATGATGAACATCAGGCACATGGACACCGCCGCAATGGCAAGAAATTCGCCAAGGATGGTGATCCGACTGAAGGCCTTGTAGTCATGGATGTAATAGGGAAGCACCAGCATCACGCCCCCGGCGGCAACACCGACCATGAAGGTGAACTGGGAGATGTAAAGGCCCCAGGAGACATCCCGGCTCATGCCCGTATATCCAAGACCATAGTAGAATTGGTGGTAATAGGAGATGGCGCCGATGCCAACCAGCATTGCCAGAAAGGCCATCCAGGCCCAGTACTTACTACTTCCTTTGAGCGCTTTCTCGATCATGATCCCTCACCCTAGATGATGTAGAAGATAGAAGGTCTGGTGCCCAGACGAGGCTTGCGCTGGATGGTAAAGGTCGACTCCAGTACCTGAGAGATCTCGGAGTGGGGATCATTCAGATCGCCGAAAACCATCGCCTTGGTATCGCCGGTCGCCTCGACGCAAGCCGGTATCTTGCCCTCGGCCAGCCGCTCGGCACAGAAGGTGCATTTTTCAACCACGCCCCGCATTCTGGTCGGAAAATCGGGGTTGATCTTCTTGATGAAGGGGCGAGGATTTCGCCAGTTGAAGCTGCGGGCGCCGTAAGGGCAGGCGGCCATGCAGAACCGGCAGCCGATGCACCGGTGGTAGTCCATCATGACGATGCCGTTGTCCATGCTCTTGAAGGTGGCCTTGGTGGGACAGGCGCGCACGCAGGGCGGGTCGTCGCAATGATTGCAGAGCGTCATCACCGGCAGCGCTTCCAGTCCGGCATTCCGCTTGTAACTGCTGTGCTCCGGGAAGGTGTGCTCAAACGGTTCGGACCAGATCCATTTGATTTCATCCGGCCGGGGCGCCTACACCGGCAATGGCGGTGAGCCCTGCCATCTTCAGGAATTTTCTTCTTTGGCTATCCATTAGATCTTCTCCTTGGCCGGGAATTTCTTCTCACTCGGCGGGAAGTGGCAAGTCCAACAATACGGTTTGACGCCCGCATAAGTGTGACACTGATCGCAGAACTTCTTTTTATCCTTGTGGCAGCTCATGCAGCCCTCCTGCAGCTTTTTGGGATAGGGCTTGCCGTCGATAATGATATCTTCCCGCTTGTCTTCGCGGATCACCTCGTTTCGCCATCTATCGAGCAGCTGCATGTGCGAAGATCGCATGTAGGCGATCGGCTTGACGCAATCCCGAACGCCGACCGGCTTTTCAGGCTTGGGGGCCTTGCCCGGGTGGCCGACGTTGTACCATAGCGGGAATGTGAATAAGCCGAGAAAAATGACCAAACCGGGAATGATTTTTCCTTTATCGTACATTTCGCTCACCCTTCCGTGCCTTCCAGGGGCTCAAAGCGGAGGCCCGTTTCTCGTTCTTTTTCCCCGTCCATGACGAGGGCGTTGCCGACCAGTTCGGATACGCCGCAGACCTCCACGTCGGGGTTCCAATAGTTCATCAGGGAAGTGAGGGTGGCACGGTCGATGGCGCAGACGCAGGAGAGCATGTTGACGCCGTATTTGTCGGCGACATGCCTCACTGCGTTGGCCCGGGGAAGACCAGCCCGCATTCTCAACTCCATGATCTCGTCGGTATTGAGGCCGGTGCCGGAGCCGCAGCAGAAGGTCTGCTCACGGATGGTGTTCTCCGGCATCTCGTTGAAGTTGTTCACCACGTTTTTCAAGACGTAGCGGGGCTCTTCAAGCAGGCCCATGGCCCGCGAGGGGTTGCAGGAGTCGTGAAAAGTGACCTTTCGGTGATCGTTGCGGCTGGGGTCGAGCTTCAGCTTGCCGTTCTTGATAAGGTCGGCAGTGAACTCACTGATATGCACCATTTTGGTTGAGCGGGCGTTATCAAACCGGGTGCCGGTGATGGGCGAAATGGGGATCTCCTCCATGAAATCGGCCGGGCCGTTCATGGTATCCATGTACTGGTGGATCACCCGCCACATGTGGCCGCATTCGCCGCCCAGAATCCACTTGACCCCCAGCCGCTTGGCTTCGTTGTACATCTTGCCGTTCAGCTTCTTCATCATCTCGTTGGAGGTGAAGAGGCCAAAGTTGCCGCCCTCAGAAGCGTAAGTGCTCCAGGTGTAGTCCAGGCCGATGTGATGGAACAGAAGCAGGTAGCCCATGGCCGTATAAATGCCAGGCTCGGCGAAGACGTCGGCCGACGGGGTGATGAACAGAATCTCGGCACCCTTGCGGTTGAAAGTGGGCTCGATGCGGATGCCGGTGATGTCTTCAATGTCGTCGCAGAGATAGCCGATGTTGTCCTTGAAGGTGTGGGGCTGGAGGCCCATGTGATTGCCGGTGCGGTTGGAGTTGGCCGCCGGTTCGAGAATCCAGTTGATGTTCACCCCCACCAAGTGCAGAAGCTCGCGGCCGATCATGGTGACCTCGGCGGTGTCAATGCCGTAAGGGCAGAAGACTGAGCAGCGCCGGCATTCGGTGCATTGATAAAAGTACATGAACCAGTCTTTCAGCGCCTGGAAGGTGAGGGGCCGGGCGCCGGCCATTCGCCCGAAGATTTTCCCGGCCCGGGTGAAGTCGTTCTTGTACACGGAGCGGAGCAGCTCGGCCCGCAGCACCGGCATGTTCTTGGGGTCGCCGGTTCCCAGGAAGAAGTGGCACTTGTCGGCGCACGCCCCGCAGCGCACGCAGCAGTCCATGAAGATTTTGAGTGAGCGGAACTTGTCCAGCCGCTCTTTGAGACCTCTGAGCAGGATCTCCTGCCAGTTATCAGGCAGCTTCCAGTCATCCTCCTCCGGATTCCATTCCCGCGGATTGGGGAATTTGTGGTACTCCATGATGCTCGGCTTGGTCGGATACGCGTAATTGCCGGGCTTGAACACCGTCGGCGTATCCATCCAGTGCCGCCTGGGGATGGCCCCCGTCATCAGAGAAGGGTCTTTTGCTACACTAACGCCTAGTTTGTCTGCTTTGATCAATGCCATTGTCGTTATTCCTTCTCAACTGGGATGCCGCCCTCTTTCATGAACTCCCTGAACTCATCCTCATAGGCAGCATAAGAATGGGCTTTGATGGACGGATCGTTCCATGGATTAATGTGCCGGACCATACGACTGTCATTGGGCAGGTTCCTGGTGGGACTCAGGAAAACGCCGCCCATGTGCATGAGCTTGCTGAAGGGGAAGTAGGCCAGCAGCGAGCAGACCAGAAAAAGGTGGATAAAGAAGATCGTACCGATTTTGCCGGTGATGACCGGGGAGAAGGTGGCCCAGCCGGTGGTGAGTTGCTTGATGGAAACGATGTCCACCCGCAGAAGGTAGCGCATGATAATGCCGGTGGCGCCGATCCCCAAGATGAGCAAGAGGGGAAAGTAGTCGGCAGCGTGCGAGATGTAGCGGAATTGCGGCAGGAGGACCCGGCGGAGGAAGAGAAGAGTCACGGCGCCGATAAAGATGACGTCGGTAACGTACATGACCGGGAGACCGACTTGCAGGAAGCTGTCGCCAACCTCGATCCCGTCGATAAAGCCGGGGACATGGATGGCGAACAGCCGCATGTGGCGAATAACGATCACCAGGAAGCTGTAATGGAACATTAATCCGAACAGCCACAACCACTTCGTGGAACCATACGCCAAATTGGGCCCTTCATGGATCTCCGCCCGCTTGTTACGGAAGAGGCTCCTGAAAAGCAGGATTTCCAGGGCCATGCGGCCGACCACCTGCCACTTGGTGGCGGGGCAATCCAATTTGTCCTGCTTGATCCACGGCAGGGAGTATTCCTGGCCGCAGGTGGTGGGGATCCGGAACGGCACAGGAGATTTGGCCCATTGCGTCACCCGGTAGACGAAGCCGCCCAGGAAAATGGCAAACGCCAAATAGGGAAAGACCACCCCGAACAGGTACTGCAGCCCCGCCAGCTTGCCTAACCAAGCGATGGCCGCTAGTCCTAGGACTGCGATGAAGGAATACAGGACGTTCATTTACCGTTACCTCTCTTGTGTTGAAATAAAAAAAGGGTCTTACTCCTTTTCCGTATCCTTATCCCGATTGCGCTGCCGCCGCATCAGCGTGGAGGGGCAGGTGGCCTCATCGGTCAAGATGGAGCGGCCGCTCTTGATCTCATCGATCCGTACTTGGTACAGCCGTTCGCGGTGGGCGAGATACATGTCAAAGATCATCAGGGCTACGGTGTCGATCCTGGCGGCAAAGCCAAGCCATGCTTCCGGCTCGAAGGCGCCTCCCGCCTTCCGGTATTCCTCGGCCACGATTCGTTTCAGCTCGAAGATGAACGCAACCGCTTCTGCCGGGGTGAAATCCTGCACTGCCCGAATGCGGATGAGCTGTTCGAGAGTAGCGGCGCTGGCCGCGGGATCTTCTCCTTCTTCGCAGAATGACCGATAAAAGTCCCTTAGCCGCTGAGCAACGTTATAGCCGACCGGATTGGCGAACTGGTCCTGAAACCTTTTGAAGATCCGCTTGGATTCCGGTGCATACGTCGCCAATACCCGGTCGATCCACCGGTCTACAATAACGACGCTGTTTTCCTGTAAAAAAGTGTTGAATTCCATTTTCCCCCGGGCGGTTTCCCGGTTCCGGCCCGGAATCCCTGTCTCCTGAATGAGTATTCAGAAGATGGGCCGAAATCCTAGCACATACGTTTTTACATTTCAACAGGAAAAAAACCATTTAAGCAAGCACAAAATGAAATGCCCTTCATTTTAACACGGCAGTCAAGTTCTGTCATGGAAACCATTGGATTTCCGTTTTTGTTGGACATTTTTGCTGGCGGCTCCGGAAGACTCTCCGTTTTTCAGGAAATGGTATCTATCATCAGCCCGACCTCCTGTTGCAGCTTGGTGAGAAAAAAAGGAAGCTGGGCGGCATCGATCTCTCCTCTTCCAGGATCCCGGTCGCCGCCGCCTTCCTGTGTAATGGCGGATGCGGATCACCGGCCGGACGCCGTTCACCGGGGAAGGCGATTCTTGGTGAGGACTTTCTGGGCGGCCAGGCGGCTGGGGATTTTTAATCTCGTAAATTGGCATGGTCCACCCTCTATAGCTGCCGTTCTGGCTAAAAGAGTCGTTTCGCTATAGGCAAAACTCCATGCCCTCCCTGGCGATGATGACCTCCGGGCCGTCGGGTGCCCGGCAATAGGTTTCGGCGAGTTGATCGAACTCGGCGTCGGTGCGCACCGGCTCATGATGAAAAAGGAGAAGTTTCTTGACCCCAGCCCGGCGGGCGGCTGCAATGGTCGTTTCGAAGGAGGAATGGCCCCAGCCCAGTTTGGAGGCTCGGTATTCCTCCTCCGTGTACTGAGAATCGTGGATGAGCAAATCTGCTCCGGTGAAAAATTCCTCTATCAACTGGTTCTGCTCCCGGGCCACCATCTCTCCGTCCTCGGCCACAGCCTCATCATATGCGGAATGATCCGCATCGGTGCTGAACAAGTTCCTGAAAGGTTCCGTGTCATATGCAGTACAAAAAACCTTACCCTTGTAATCGAAGCGGTAGCCTAGACAGAGCACCGGGTGGTTGAGGTCTTTCGCAGTGAGAACGATTCCGTCGCCCAGCTCGTGGCGGCCTTCCTTGAGATCATGATAGGTAATGTCGGCCGCCAGCTCTGCATTCCGCACCGGAAAGTAGCGGTAGGTCATCTGTCCGCCGACGATGGTCTCAAGGGAGTCCCCTTCAGAGACCGGCCCGTGAATCCGGAGCCGGGTGTCGGAAAGGTAGGCGGGCACGAAGAAAGGGAAGCCCATGATATGATCCCAGTGGGTGTGGGTAAGGTAGAGCTCGGTATCAATGGGCCCTTTGGCGCGGTCATGGGCCATGAGGAAATTGCCGAGCTCCCGAATGCCAGAACCGGCGTCGATGATGATCAGCCGGTCGATGTCAGGAAAGCGCAGCTCCAGACAAACGGTATTCCCGCCGTTTTTGACGGTTTGTGGACCCGTGCAGGGAATGGAGCCACGTACTCCCCAGACCTTGACCCTCATGCCTCATGCCTCTTTGGAGATCTGCAGGAAAATTTGTGCATTCTCGATTTCCCGTTGGACGGTGTCGTGGAGGGCCTGGATGTCGAGCCAGCTCATCTTGGCAATCTCCAAGGCCTGGGCGATTCCACGGTGCGAGGGGAAGATATCGCCGGCCGAGCCGATGTCATAAAGATTGGCATAGAAATTGGCAAGCGCCACCGTGACCACCACACGTTGGGTGGAAGCGGGCGCGGCTGCCGGATCGTGGTGGAATTGGAGCGCATCCCGAAGGGGTCCACTCAACTGCCATTTGTCAGCAATCAGCTGACCGACCGTGCAGTGATCATGGCCGTAAACAGTCCTTTCCGCCTGATGCAAGGGGCCCTGTTCCAGGCGGGCGAGGGAAACCGCCTGCCTGTACTCTTCGGGTGAGCGGTTGCTCAGGGGTACCTTGCCCAAATCATGGATCAAACCGGCTACGAAATACTCCTCCCGCCCGCCGGCGTCGATCCCCTGATGGACGGCCAGGGCTTTGGCGGTCGCCCCGACGCAAATGGAGTGTTTCCAGAACTGGTCCATGGGCGACCACTGCAGGGAATTGTTCTTGCCCAGGTAGCCGAGGATGGCGGTGCTCAGAGCCAGGTTTTTCACCGTGTTGATCCCCAGCATGATGATCAGACGCAGGACTTGGCTGGTAAGAACCGGATCGAAGGAAATGATCCGGTTGAGGTCATTGGGTAGTGGGTTGGGAAGATTGCAGATTTCCAGAACCTTGGTCACCCTAGTGGACAGGCTCGGCATCTTATCGATGTAATTGCGGATTCCGATAAGATGCTGCTCATTGCTCAAAGGGACCATCTCCATGCGCTGTTTTACTTTCCCATGCGGGTTTTGGGGCATCTTACCCGAGGGCCCCCGGCCGGTCAATCCGGCAAGTACTAACAACTGTGTTTGATTAAAAAATCCCGCACCATCTCCTCCATGATCTCCATCCTCTCCCGGCCGCTCTCCTGGACGAGGATCCAGGAGCAGCGCTGGAAAGCTCGGTAGAGATCGGCACGGATTCGCAGCTGAAGGAGCTCGGTGCCTTCATATTCGGGCGGCTCGGCGGTTTGGTGGTATTCGGTCATGGCGACGCTTCCCCCGACTGGGCCGGCCGGCGCGACATCTTTTCTTCGGCTCGGTTGAAGGCTACTGCTTCGGTATAAGTCATGCCGTTGCCGCCAAAGATGTCGAGAGCGCTGCCGACGGTAGCGTCGAGGCGATTGCAGCCCATTTTTTTGATTCGATAGAGGTCGGCCAGCTGCTGCACCCCGCCGGCATAAGTAGTGGGTAGAGGCGTCGTACGGCCGAGCTGCGTGACCAGTTCTCCATCGATGCCGGCACACCGGCCCTCGACGTCCACCCCATGAATGAGAAACTCAGAGCAGAATTTGGCAAAATAGTCAAGTGACTCAGAGGAGATGTTGACTTCAGTGAATCGTTGCCAGCGGTCGGTCACGATGAAATAATCATCGCCCCGCCGCCGGCAGCTTAGATCGAGTACCAGCCGCTCCCGGCCGACGGCCGAGACGAGCTCCCGCAGACGGTCCTCATATATGCGGCCGTCGCGAAAGACATAGGATGTAACGATGACGGCGGCGGCCCCCCGGTCGAGCCAGGCGCCGGCATTGGCAGCAGTGATGCCGCCTCCGAGTTGCAGACCACCCGGATAAGCGGCCAAAGCCGAAGCAGCGGCCTTTTCGTTGCCTGGGCCGAGCATAATCACGTGGCCTCCGGACAGCTGGTCGCGGCGGTAGAGCTCCGCGTAATGGGAGGCGGGGAGATCGGAGGCGAAGTTGGTATGGAGACGATCGGCGGCTTCGGAAAGGGTGGCGCCGACGATTTGTTTGACTCGGCCGCCGTGGAGATCGATGCAAGGGCGAAATTTCATAGAGGCGTGGGTTGATGGACGAAGGGTTTTATTCTTGATTAAAAAGAGCCGGAAAACAAGTCTTTTGCCATAAAAAAAGGCGGCCTTGCAGAGCCGCCTTTCTGATCCTTCGTGCTGACGCGGGAATTAACCCTCCTTGATCATCAGGTCCGCGGTGTTCAGAGTCAAGGTCTGTCCCTTCGGAGCGCCGCCGGGAATATCCTTAACGATATTGAGGATAGCGTTTTCAGCCGACTCCGGCTGGACGAGGATCACGGTATCGAAGAGATCAGCCAACTCATGGCAGGGGGCAGGCACGCCCTCGCTGCTGACCCGGGTATCTTCCCGGTGGGTAACTGCCGACATCCAGATGTCGAGATTCATGGCTGCGGTTAACTCCCGCAGGTCGTGGAAAGCCTGACGGTCGGCGGCAGCGAAGTCGAAACCGTCGATGATCAGGCAGGAGGGGCAGAAGATGTTCTGGTAAACCAGATCGTTGAGCCGCTCCTCCAGTTTGGGGGCGCTGAATGTGGAGGCGTTGAAAGTCATGATCATCCGCTGGCGCTTGATCTCCGCCTCCATCTCTTTGGCCTCTGCCAGCTGGTAGCCGGCGACGATATCTTTGAAGAGGTCATCATACCAGGCCCGGGTCTTGTCCAAAGTCTCTCCGATGCTGACGTGCACGACCTGACGCCCGCGAAGAATACTGTCGAGGGCAATCTGCACCAGAATGGCGGTCTTGCCTACTCCAGCCCGGGCCATGACCAGGCCGAGACGTTGGCCGGCTTCAGGGGTTCTGAGGATGCGAAGCGGATTTTTTTCGATCAGTTCCGTTTTGAACATAGCAGTCACTCCCTATGAATGTAATTCTCTCCAGCTTCGCTTATTTTTGGTTTTTCTTGGCCTCGGCCTGCTTGATCACCTCGTCGGCCACGCTCTTGGGAACCGGACGATAAGTTGCGAATTCCATGGTAAACTCAGCTTTGCCCTGGGTGAGGGAACGCAGGTTGGTAGAATAGCCGAACATCTCCGCCAGAGGGACCTCCGCCTCGACCACCGTATAATTGCCTTCTTCAAATGTGCCGACAATGATGCCCCGCCGCTGATTGATGCTGCCCATGATGGCGCCCTGGAATTCGGAAGGCCCCTCGACCGCTACCTTCATGATCGGTTCCATGAGGACCGGCGAGGCCTTCCGGTAAGCCTCCTTGAAGGCGCCGACCGCCGCCTGCTGGAAGGCCATATCCGAGGAGTCCACCGGATGGAAGGAGCCGTCGTTGATCACCACTCGGACGCCGGTTACCGGGGCCTCTGCCAGCTGCCCTTTTTCCATACTTTTCTGGAAGCCCTTGTCGCAGGATGGGATGTATTCCCGGGGAATGGCGCCGCCGACGATCTCGTCGACGAACTCGTATTCGCCTTCATCCAGAGGCTCCATATAGCCGGCGACCCGTCCGAACTGGCCTGCGCCGCCCGTCTGCTTCTTGTGGGTGTAATTGAAGTCGGCGCGGGCGGTGATGGCCTCCCGGTAGGCAACCTGGGGTTGACCCACCTCGACTTCGGCCTTGTACTCCCGCTTCATCCGTTCGACGTAAACATCAAGGTGCAACTCGCCCATGCCGGAGATGATGGTCTCGTTGGTCTCATGGTCCACATAGGTCCTGAAGGTGGGATCCTCCTTGGTGAAGCGGTTAAGGGCCTTGGACATATTGACCTGGGCCTTGTTGTCCTTGGGAATGATGGCAAGCGAGATCACCGGTGCCGGGATGTGCATGGAAGTCATGGAATAAGAGATGTCGCCGGAGGTGAAGGTATCACCCGAGGCGCAGTCGATGCCGAAAAGGGCGATGATGTCGCCGGCATCCGCCTTCTCGATTTCCTCCATCTCGTCGGCATGCATGCGCACCATACGTCCTATTTTCACCTTTTTGCCGTCACGGCTGTTGATGATGGTGTCGCCCTTCTTCATGCTGCCCTGGTAAATCCGGATGTAGGTGAGCTGGCCGTAACGGCCGTCTTCGAGCTTGAAGGCTAGGGCGACGAGCGGAGCGGTCAGGTTGCTGGTGAGGGTGACCTCCTCCTCCTCGTTGCGGAGATCGAGGGCGATAGTCTTCACCTCCTCCGGGCTGGGCAGATAAAGATTCACCGCATCAAGCAGGGTCTGCACACCTTTGTTCTTGTATGCTGAGCCCATGAGAACAGGGGTGAACTCCAAGTTGAGGGTGCCCGTGCGAATAGCGGCCCGGATCATCTCCTCGGTGGGGCTGCCTTCGAGCACCGCCTCCATCAGTTCGTCGGAAAACATGGAGGTGGCGTCGAGCAACTCCTCGCGCTTGCTCTCAGCCTCGTCCCGCAGTGAATCTGGAATTTCCACTTCGTGAATGGTCTCGCCGTTTTCGCCTTCGAAGTAAAGGGCCTTCATGGAGACTAGATCTACAACGCCTTTCAAGTCTCCCTCAAGGCCAATGGGAATTTGCAGCATCACTGCATTGAGGCCGAGCTTTTCCCGGAGCTGGTTGGCCACTCTGTATGGATTGGCGCCGGTGCGGTCGCACTTGTTGACGAAGGCGATCCGCGGCACTTTGTAGCGCTCCATCTGCCGGTTGACGGTAATGCTCTGTGACTGGACTCCGCCTACAGAGCAGAGAATGAGCACCGCGCCGTCCAGCACCCGGAGAGCGCGCTCCACCTCGATGGTGAAGTCGACATGGCCAGGGGTGTCGATAATGTTGATGTTATGTCCCTTCCATGTACAGTAGGTGGCCGCCGACTGGATGGTGATGCCGCGTTCTCGTTCGAGCTCCATGGAGTCCATCTTGGCGCCGACACCGTCCTTGCCTCGCACTTCGTGGATGGCATGGATCCTCTGAGTATAAAAAAGAATTCTCTCAGTGAGGGTGGTTTTGCCGGAATCAATATGGGCGCTGATGCCTATATTGCGGATTTTTTCTAGATCCTTCTTCATCACGTGTTCCTCAGCAATTCTGTGCAGTGTATTGCATTACCGGAAAAATCCGGTTCCAGTCGAGATACCGGTGGA
>JARRJE010000078.1:0-19404 GCA_037379765.1 Deltaproteobacteria bacterium | reverse complement strand
TGGTATGAAAGGAAGTGGAGCGCAGTCCCTCCGGATCGGCCACATCGCCGGAGACGAAATAGGGGATGCCGCAGCCACCGTAAGAGATGATCTCCTCCTGATCGATCAGCGTCACGTCAGCTTCGGGCAGCAGCCGCTTGGCCCGGCAGGCCGCCTTTGGTCCGAGGGCGACGCCGCCGATAACGAGAATTCTTTGAGACATGAAAAGGACTCCTTAGCATGGGCTTTCCCCGGGAGGAGAAAGATGCCGAATTTCCCGGAAAAGTATTGCTATCGGTTTGTTAGCGCAGGTAAAAAGAGGTATTATAGCAGATTGTCCACGGCTGTCACTCCTATAAAACGTTCAGCAGCACTGCATCTGCGTTCTCATCGGTCTGTTAGCGTACACGGGTACAGTCTCAGGCCGATGAGAACACATCTACGGCACTGCCGAACGTTTTACCAGCTTGGGATTGCGGCCGGTCTACCGCCTTGGCAACCGTTTCAGGCACATTTGAAGATGAAGGAAAACACGATCGCAGGGGTGGTTTTGATCGGCCCCACCGGCATTGGCAAGACCGCCTTGTCGCTCGAGATCGCGGAACGTTTCGACGGCGAGATCATTTCCGTCGATTCCATGCAGGTGTACCGCTTCATGGATGTGGGCACCGCCAAGGCGACCTTTGAAGAACGAGCGCAGGTAGTTCACCACCTGATCGATATCGTCTTTCCGGATGAAACATACAACGTGGCCCGCTTTGTGGAGGATGCCTCCCGGGCCATGGCCGCTATCCGGGAGCGGGGCAAGGTGCCTTTGCTGGTAGGAGGAACCGGTCTCTACCTGAAGGGACTGCTCAAGGGACTCTTTGCGATCAAGGAGGATTACGAGCTGCGAAAGCACCTCAAAGACCGGGCGGCCGAGGAAGGTTTGGCCTCGCTGTACGGGGAGTTGACGGCCTGCGATCCGAGGTCTGCCGCCCGCATCCATCCAAACGACAGCCATCGCATTCTCCGGGCTTTGGAGGTCTACCGGACCACCGGCATTCCCTGGTCCGAACACATTGCCAATCAGGAGCAGGACGCTTCGGGACAAAATGTCTTGAAACTGGGATTGACCTGCGATAGAGAAGACCTGTATGCGCGCATCGACCGGCGAACGAGAACCATGGCAGAGCAAGGGCTGCTGGCGGAGGCGGAGAATCTGCTTTCTCTCGGTTACACCGGCGATCTGAAATCCATGCAGGCGATCGGCTACCGGCACATGGTCCAATACCTGGCCGGGACCTGGACCTGGGAAGAGGGTCTTCGTTTGATCGCCCGGGACACCCGGCGCTATGCCAAACGGCAATTCACCTGGTTCCGGCGTGATTCCGAGATCACCTGGTTTCATCCCAACCAGCGGCAGGAAATCTATAAGGCCATTGATTCTTTTCTGACGGGAGGCGGCTGACGTGAACGTGCCTAATTTCATCACCATGCTTCGTATCCTGATGGTGCCGCTGGTGGTGATTTTCCTCATGGAGGGTAAGCCGCAATATGCCTTCCTCGTCTTCATCATCGCCGGCATCAGCGACGGACTGGACGGCTTCATCGCCCGGGCCTTCAAGCAGAAGACCGTGCTCGGGGCCTATCTCGACCCCATTGCCGACAAGCTCCTGCTCAACACCTCATTCGTGGCCCTGGCCATCTTCGGGGTCCTACCCGGCTGGTTGGCGGTTCTGGTGGTGAGCCGCGACGTGATCATCCTGGGGGGGATCGGCATCCTTCTACTGAACGGCCGGGAATTTGCGATCCGCCCCTCCATTTACAGCAAGACCACGACTCTGGTTCAGTTGGCGACCATCTGCTATTTTCTGGGGTATGACTACCTGGGCAACCACTTATTCATTCAAATCTATCTGATTTATCTCACCACCTTTTTCACCCTGCTCTCCGGGCTTCACTACATTGTGGCTGGCTTCCGCATCCTGGGCCGCCCCATCACTAACAATCGACATTAACAACATATTTTCATAAAGTTGCGCTCCAATATTCATGCTTAACCTTAACAAAGCCGCTTCCTGCGAGCCGGCGAAAATCTGGTGTCGGCGACCCTTGGACCGGGAGCACGCCGCAGCCCTGGCCGCCGAGCTGGACGTGCCTGTGGGTATTGCCGCCATCCTTTTGCAGCGCGGGATCCAGGATGCCGAAAAAGCGCATGCCTTTCTGAATCCCACCTTCGGGCAGTTGCCGTCGCCCTTTCTGATGAAGGACATGAGCAAGGCGGTGGCCATTCTTGTCGAGGCCATCCAGAGGGGCCGGCGGGTAGTGGTTTACGGCGACTACGACGTGGATGGCGCCACCGGCGCCGCGGTTTTGGTTCTTTTCCTGCGGCGACTGGGCCTTACGGTCCATGCCCGCCAACCTCATCGCCTTGTGCACGGCTATGGTTTGCATCGTGAGCTGATCCCCGAGCTGGAAATCTTGGCGCCGGCCGGGGTCCTTGTTACCGTGGACTGCGGCATTTCCAATCACGGACCAGTGGCTGCTGCCAAGGAAAAGGGCCTGGCGGTGATTGTCACGGATCACCACCAACCGCAAGCCACTCTGCCGCCGGCCGATGCGGTGCTCAATCCGCTGCAGCCGGGCTGCGCTTTTCCGTTCAAGCAGTTGGCTGGGGTAGGGGTGGCCTTCTATCTCGCCATGGGATTGCGGTCCCGCCTCAATGAGCAGGAGCACTGGCAAGGAAGGGAAGAAGAAATGCCCAACCTTCGAGAGCTTCTCGACCTGGTGGCCATGGGGACCGTGGCCGACATGGTGCCGTTGCTCGGGCCCAATCGTATTTTCGTTCGGGCCGGCCTTGATGTACTGCAGGGAGCTGAACGACCGGGACTGGGTTGCTTGCTTGAAACCGCAGGCATCAGCGGCCGGCGGCGCCTCACGGCCGAGGATATCGGCTTTCGGCTCGGCCCCCGGATCAACGCTGCCGGCCGTACCGGCAATCCTGACCGAGCCCTCGAATTGCTGCTCACTGACGACATGGTCGTTGCCCGACGGCTCGCAGGGGAGCTGGAAAGCGCGAACCGCAACCGGCAGGCGCTCGAGGAGAAAATCGCCAACCAAGCCATGACTGCGGCCATGAAGTTTCTCCAGGCCGGATGCCGGACTTTGGTGCTACAAGGAAAAGAATGGCATTCCGGGGTCTTGGGCATCGTGGCCTCCCGGCTGCTGAACCGGTTCTACCGCACCACGATTCTGCTCACTGAAAAAGAAGGACTGCTCACCGGCTCCGGCCGTTCTATTCCCGAATTCCATCTCCACCATGCCCTCGAAGACTGCGGCGATCTATTGGAGCGGTATGGCGGCCATGCCAATGCCGCCGGCCTGGCGCTCAGGCCGGAGAATGTGCCTGTGTTCCGGGAGCGATTGGAGACCAAGGCCGCGCAGCTCGCTGCCGAAGATCTCCAGCCCAAGCTGCTTAAGCCCAGGCTGCCGGTTACTCAAACCGCGTCTGGTGGCCAATAAGCACCTTAAATTTTTTTGGCCTTACAATGGTTGCCGTCTTGAAGGGATCGGTTTCGGCTTTGGGCACCTGGCGCCGGTCTTGAGCAGACAGGAAGTCGATCTCGCGTTTTCCTTGCGTCTCAATGAGTTCAGGGGCAGGGAATCATGGCAGCTCAATCTTGCGGATATCGATATCAATTCAAAGTAGCTGATTTTAATTATATATATTTTATTATACATAATATACATTATGCGACATTGTTTATAACCACCAAATTGCATGCTTTGAAAAATGTGGTAAAAAGACAGATCCTCGACCGTCGGCGCAGAGTTGTTCTTCATATTCTTTTCCCGCACTGCACCGGCTCTTAAAGAAATGATGCACGAACCAGCGAGAACCAGGAGAATTCGATGAACCGCGACGTCTATCAGGAACCATTGGTGAGCCGTTACACCAGCCGAGAAATGCAGGAGCTCTTCTCTGAGCGCTCCAAGTTCGAAACATGGCGCCGCTGCTGGATCGCCTTAGCCGAGGCCCAGTACGAGCTCGGGCTCACCGACATCATCAAACCGAAGATGATCGAGGAATTGAAAACTCACGCGACCGAGATCGATTTCGATCTGGCTAGCCGCAAGGAAAAAGAAATACGCCACGACGTCATGGCCCATGTCTTTGCCTTTGGCCAGCAATGCCCGCAGGCCGAACCCATCATCCATCTCGGCGCCACCTCCCAATTCGTGGGCTGCAACACCGACCTGATCATCCAGAGGAAAGCCCTGGCTCTGATCAAAAAAGGAGTGGTCAACGTCATCGCCAATCTGGCCGGCTTTGCAGGTCAATACAAGGGATTAGCCACCCTGGGCTACACTCATTACCAGCCGGCTCAACCCACCACTGTTGGCAAGCGCACCACTCTTTACATCCAGGATCTGCTCATGGACCTCGATTATATCGAGTACCTGGAAAAGCAGCTCAAAGCTCGCGGCGCCAAAGGCACGGTGGGCACCCAGGCCACCTTCCTGGAGCTATTCAAGGGCGATCATGAAAAGGTGCGGCAGCTCGACCGACTTGTGGCTGCCAAGCTCGGCTTCGATGACCTTTTTGCTGTGACCGGCCAGACTTACACCCGCAAGCTCGACATGAAGACCGCCGAAACCCTGGCCGGAATCGGCGCCACCGCCCACAAGTTCGCCGTGGACCTGCGGCTGCTCTCCAATCTCAAGGTCCAGGAGGAGCCCTTTACCAAGAATCAAGTGGGCAGCTCGGCTATGGCCTACAAGCGCAATCCCATGCGCTCTGAACGCATGACCGGCCTCGCCCGCAAGCTCATGGGGCTGACTGCCGATTTCGCCGCCACTTACGCAAACCAATGGTTCGAACGTACTTTGGACGATTCGGCCATCCGGCGGATGGATATTCCGCAAGCCTTTCTGCTGACCGACGCCGTCTTAAAGCTTTACTTGAACATTTCGAGCGGAATGGTTGTCTATCCAAAACAAATAGAAAGACATCTTCGACAGGAACTCCCCTTCATGGCTACCGAAAAGATTCTTATGGCCGCGGTGGAGCGAGGCAAGAGCCGACAGGAAATGCACGAGGTGGTCAAGGTCCATTCGGTGGCTGCGGGACTGGCCGTAAAGGAGGAAGGACGGGAAAACGATCTTCTCGACCGATTGGCGGCTGACCCGGCAATGCCCTTTGACCAGGCTGAACTCGAGGAACTGGTGGGCGACGCAGGGGTCTTTGCCGGCCGGGCCGAAGCCCAGACCGAGGAATTCCTGCAGGAAGTGGTTGAGCCCCGGCTGGCCCACTATCGGGATCTGCTGGGCGGCGTGGATGCTGCCCTCTCCGTCTAATTGCCGGTCGGCTCCAGGCGTGGTACTAATGACTGAATTGGCCGTATTCGACATGCGCATTGCGCCAGACCGCATCCATTTCCTCAAGTTCATTCTCGAAGGATATGACGGCTTGGCTATACTCTCAACGATCGACCCGCACCAGGGGTATGTCCGTTTGCGGTATTCGGATTCCGCCCAAGACGAGCTTCGCTCCTTACTCCTTAATCTTGCGCCCCAATTAGGCGGCGTTGAATACCTTTAGTCGATTTTTAAATATCGGCCATATATCATTGTAACAAGGTCATTATAGATATTCATGAATTCCGCTCGACACGCCTATATTGAGACCTTCGGCTGCCAGATGAACGAACGCGACTCCGAGATCATGGGGCAGCTTCTGGCCAGGGCCGAATACATCACGACCACCGAGCTGCCGGAGGCCGAGGTCGTAGTCATCAACACCTGCTCGGTTCGGGCCAAGGCGGAGCAGAAAGCCTTCAGTCTCCTCGGTCGTCTGCGCAAGCTGAAAAGATTGAACCCCGAGCTGGTAATTGCCGTCACTGGCTGCGTTGCTCAGCAGGAAGGAGAAAAGCTGCGGGAGCGCATGCCCCATGTGGACCTGGTGGTTGGTCCCCAGCAGATTTATCGCTTGGCCGACATGGTGGCGGAAGTCAGAAAACACCGCCAGCGAGGAATCATCGCCACTGAGTTGTCCTCCTCATTCGAGATTCCCGCCTTCCTCCCCTCTCTGGACAACAGTGCCCCTCACAAACGGTTCGTTACCATTATGCAAGGGTGCAACAACTTCTGCACTTACTGCGTGGTGCCCTTCACCCGGGGCCGGGAAATCAGCCGCCCCTTCGAGGACGTTCTGGCCGAGGTGGAACATCTAATTCGCCTCGGGGTCAAGGAGGTCACCTTGCTCGGCCAGAATGTCAATTCCTATGGGCTCGATTGCAAACACGGAGAGCGGCGAACTTTTCCCGAGCTGCTGCGAGTTGTGGCCGGGATCAAGGGGCTGGTTCGGCTTCGGTTCACTACTTCTCATCCCAAGGATCTTTCCGAAGAACTGATGCGCTGCTTCGGCGAGCTCGACAATCTCTGCCCCCACTTTCACCTGCCGGTCCAATCCGGCTCCAACCGGATCCTTAAACGCATGAACCGCCGGTACACCATTGAGTCCTATTTGGAAAAAGTGGAGGCTTTGCGCCGCTACCGGCCGGAGATCCTACTCACGACCGATCTCATTGTCGGCTTTCCAGGAGAGACGGATAAGGATTTCGCCGCGACCATGGAGCTGCTGGAGACAGTTCGTTATCACGGCGCCTTCTCCTTCAAGTATTCGGACCGGCCGTATGCCAAATCCATTGCATTCTCCGACAAGGTGGCAGAGGAGGTCAAACAGGAACGTCTAGCCCTGCTCCAGGCTCGCCAGGAGGAAATTGCCCTGGCGCGGAGACAGGAATACGTGGGCCAGGAGATAGAGGTGATGGTCGAAGGCGAAAGCAGGACGGCCGCCGGTCAATGGAGCGGCACTTTCAGGACTTAGGTTGCTGTCGGCTAGAATATTTGCGAGGAGGAATCTTAAAGATGATTGAACTGCATACCCATTCCATATTCAGCGATGGCGAGCTGGTCCCTGCCGAACACTTGCGCCGGGTGGAAGTGCTCGGCTATGTGGCGGTGGCCATCACCGATCACGCCGACGGCTCGAACATGGACTTCATTGTTCCCCGCCTGGTGAGGGTAGCCAAGGAGCTGAATCGTCAATCCCGGACCCGCTTGATCCCTGGGATCGAGCTCACCCATGTCCCTCCGGCCCTCATCTTCGAGATGACCCGACAGGCCAGGGAGTTGGGGGCTCGGATCGTGGTCGGCCACGGCGAGACCGTGGCCGAACCGGTGGCCGAGGGCACCAACATGGCCGCCCTGCTCGCCGGAGTCGACGTCCTGGCCCATCCCGGCTTCATTACCCTGGAGGAGGCGGAGATTGCCGCTCAGAAAGGGATTTTCCTGGAACTCTCCGGTCGAAAAGGCCACTGCCTCACCAACGGGCACGTGGCCCGGATCGCCCAGGAAACCGAGGCCAAGTTGGCAGTGAACGCCGACGCCCACGGCCCGGGGGACTTCCTGACCATTGAAATGGCCGAAAAGGTCGCCTTGGGCGCCGGCTTGAGCCTCGACCGCTATGAACGACTGCGAGAAGACATGTCCGAGTTTGTGCGGAATCTAGACTGATCTGCCCCTCCCCTACCCATTTACCCATTTTTCGTTCGGACTTTCTTCCTTTTTCAGAGTCGGTTCTTCGCACTAACGCCCAATCCCGTTGGCCAGCTTGGAAAGGGGGTTAGGGCCTGAGGCTGTACTTTAAGTTTTTCCAATAACAAATCTATCTTTTGTGATAAATGACTTGGCAGTCAACCGCTTGAATGCGCTGAGGAGTGATAGGCTTTTCTAAAATCCAACATAAAAGGAAGATTACCAACCATCAGTCAATCGGTGTTTTTGATTGGCGGCTGATAACTGGTCGCGCTGACCTCCTGGTTACTCCAAGGCCTTGCGCAGGGTGCGGGCATTGTACAAGATGATCTCCTCGTAACTCTGGCGGCCTTTGATGCCGCCGAGAGGGTCGAGCTGGTAAAGTTTGAGGTCGGCGGTCTCGGCGATGACTCGGGCCGGACGCACCGGAAGTTGAGGCTCCGTAAAGAGGGCTCGGACATTCAGGCGCCTGATCTTCTTGATCAGCCTCTCCAGTGTCCTGGGTGACGGCTCGCGCCCGGGAAAGGGCTCGATGAGCCCGGCCAGCTTCAGATGATACCGAGCAATCAAATACTGAAAAGAGGGATGAAACAACAGAATGGGTTTTCCCTGCACCGGCACCAGGAGCTTGCCGACCTCCGCGTTGAGTCGTTCCAGTCTGACCGCGAATGCTTTTCCATTCCGTTCATAGGCGGCGCGGCCACCCGGGTCCAAGGTGGAAAGCTTTTCAACCAGAGCCGGCAGCATGGCCTTGACCGTGAGGGGATCGGTCCATAAATGGGGGTCGATCGTCCCGGCCTCGATATGTCCGTGGTTGTGCTCCTCCTCCCCTTCCCCGTGTTCATGAGCGGTCATGGGCAGCAGACATTCCTTCGGGATCAATTGCAGAGCTTCTATTTTGTGGGCTGCCGGCAACCCCTGCGTCCATTCTCGGTCCAGATTGGGCCCAACGTAGAACAAGGCCAGAGCCCTCTCCAACATGACGGCGTCGCTCGGTTTCGGCTCAAAGGTATGGGGCGAGCTCCCCGGTGGCAACAATTGCTTGACTTCGGCCCTCTCTCCGACCACTTCCTCGAGAATGGCCGCCAGTGGATGAATGGTGGCTACATAGCGGCTTTCCTGCTTGGCGTTGGCGACGCCGCAAGCCGACGCCAAGAGCAGGCAGAGAAAGATGATAAGTAGGACCATCCTGGCGGTTTTCATGTTGACGTCCTTGACAGGTCGCTTGCTAAGCGTTTTCGGTGCAGAACCTAATCTTTAATTATTTGTTATTATTATATCTTTAATAACAAAAACTAGCACAAAACATGAATGGTTTTCACATTCTTTGCGAGTTCACTAATCGGGATCGTCGAATGAGACGAGGCCTTTCAGTTTGGCGAGTTTTTTACTGCCAATGCCGCTTACTTCTAAAAGCTCATCCAATTGATGGAATTTTTTCTTCTGCTGGCGCAGTCCTATAATACCATCAGCAAGCCGGGGGCCGATGCCGGGCAAGGTCTCGAGGAGCTCGCGGTCGGCCTGGTTGACGGCAATGGGAGCGAAGAAAAAAGGGGCCAGCTCTGCAGGGGGGGTGGAGGGCATCGGTGGCGTTCCGGCCTGAATTCGGAAGGCGGCGGGCCGGAGAGCGGCTTCACCGCGAAAGGCAGCCGCAGACAATTGCTTGAAAGGGACACAACAGGCCGCCTTCCTTCGCCAACCTTCGGACGTGATCCGGTATAGTCCTTCCGGAACTTCGGTGCCGGTCAGCCACACATAGACAACGGGTGGGAGTACTTCTCCACTTTTCGAGAGAAATAAAGCGCGGGACAGCAACGGGCAAAGGAGAAGCAGCAGCCCGACGGCCAGCAGCACCAGCAACCGCTGATCAGGTTCCGGCCTTCTCGTCGCTCTGCTTGCGTTCATCCTTCATCAGCTTGTAGGTGATGCTGTCCACCAGTGCCTGCCAGCTTGCTTCGAGAATATCGTGGGAAACCCCCACCGTGCCCCAGACCGAATCGTTGTCGCTCGACTCGATGAGCACCCGCACCCGGGCGCCGGTGCCGTGTTCGCTCCCCAGCACCCTGACCTTGTAGTCCTTGAGCTCCATCTCCGCAAGCTGGGGATAGAACCGAGTCAGGGCTTTGCGCAGGGCCTGGTCCAAAGCATTCACCGGCCCTTCACCCAGGGCTGCGGTGTGAACCAGATGGCCTCCCACCTCGAGTCGGATGGTGGCCTCAGCCTGGATGGTTCCTTCCTCCTCGGTTTTCTGGTTGATGACCCGGAAGCCTTTGAGATCGAAATAACGACGTTGGGTCCCTAAGATCCGGCGCATGAGCAGCTCGAAGGAGGCTTCCGCGCCCTCGAACTGCAGCCCCTGGCTTTCCAGTTGCTTGAGCTCCTTGACGATGGTGGTGAGCATCGGATCTTTCTTATTGAGCTCGATGCCGAACTTTCTGGCCTTATGCAGGACGTTGCTTTTGCCTGATTGGTCGGAGATGAGAATGCGCCGGAGATTTCCGACCTTTTCCGGTTGGATGTGCTCGTAGGTGAGCGGGTTGCGCTCTACGGCGCTGACATGGATGCCGCCCTTGTGAGCGAAGGCGGCTGCTCCTACGTATGGCAGGTACTTGTTATGGGGCAGGTTGGCCAGCTCGTCTACGAGGCGGGAGACCTCGCTCAGCTGCTCCAAATGCCCCGCAGCCTTGAACCTATACCCCATCTTAAGGGCCAGGGCCGGTATGATCGAGGTCAAGTTGGCGTTGCCGCATCGCTCACCGAAGCCGTTGATGGTCCCCTGGACGTGATGAGCGCCCAGAGAAAGAGCCATCAGTGAATTGGCCACCGCCGTTTCCGAATCGTTGTGGGCATGGATGCCGAGTTTTGCCTCTTTTCCAGCGGCAGCTAAATACTCCTGCACCGCCTTGATGATCTCGACCAGCTCATGGGGCAGTGTGCCGCCGTTAGTGTCGCAGAGGACTAGGCATTCGGCCCCGCTGTCCAAGGCCTTGTCCAGTGTGGCCATGGCGTACTCTCGGTTGTTTCTGAACCCGTCGAAAAAGTGTTCGGCATCATAGAAGAGATGCCGGACCTGCGGCCGAAGGAAGCTGAGCGAATCCTCGATGATCGTCAGGTTGTCCTCAAGATCGATGCGCAGGGCGTCCGTGACGTGCACGTCCCAGCTCTTGCCGAAAATGGTCACCCCGGGGGTTCCGGCTTCGATCAAAGCCCTAAGATTTGGGTCGTCCTCGGCCTTGTTGCTGAAAAGCCGGGTGGAGCCGAAGGCGGTAAGTTTGGCGTGTTTGAGCTCGTAATTACGGATCTCCTTGAAGAATTCCACAGCCGCCGGATTCGAGCCGGGCCAGCCGCCCTCGATGAAATCGATGCCCAATTCGTCCAGCTTCAGGCTGATGCGGACCTTGTCGTCAACCGACAGGTTGAAATTCTCGGCCTGGGTGCCATCCCTCAGGGTGGTGTCGTAGATGACCAATGATTCCGTCATGGCTCTCTGTGCTTTTAAATCCGCCCAAAAGCGACGGTAGCGCTTGGGATCGGTTTTTTATTCTCTCAAAAATTGGTAATTACTCAATCGTCTGCGGGCTCCGGTGACTTTATGAGGCCGCCGCGGCCTGGCCGACCTTGTCGAGACCAAAAGCCTCATGCAGGGCCCGGATTGCCAGCTCGGTGTACTTCTCATCGATCACGCAGCTGATCTTGATCTCGGAGGTGCTGATCATACTGATATTAATCCCCTCTTCGGCCAGCACCCGAAACATCTTGGAAGCAACGCCGGAGTGATTGCGCATGCCAGTGCCGACAATGGAGACCTTGGCAATGTTTTTGGAGCCGGACAACCCATTGGCTCCGATTTCTTCAGTGACTTTCTGGAGGAGCTGCATGGCCCGATCGTAATCGGTCCTCGGCACGGTGAAGGTGAGGTCGGTCAGCTCGCCATCCAGCGTGTTCTGAATGATCATATCGACCACGATACCCGCCTCCGAGATGGGGGTGAAGATCCGAGAAGCGCTTCCCGGGGTGTCGGGCACCTTGGCGATGGTGATGCGGGCCTCGTTTTTGTTGTATGTTACTCCGGATACCATCATGGATTCCATAGCTTTCGTCTCCTCCACCACCCACGTCCCCTCCCTGTCGGTGAAGGTGGAGCGGACGTGCAGTGGCACGTTATATCTTTTAGCGAAACCGACCGAGCGGATGTCGAGCACTTTGGCGCCCAGGCTGGCAAGTTCCAGCATCTCGTCATATGAGATACGGTCGAGCTTGCGGGCGGCGGCGCAGATGTTGGGGTCGGCGGTATAAACACCTTCCACGTCGGTAGAGATCTCACACTGGTCGGCGTTGAGGGCCGCGGCCAGAGCTACCGCGGTGGTGTCCGACCCGCCACGTCCCAAGGTTGTGAGATCGCCGCCTTCTGTGACCCCCTGGAAACCGGCCACTACCACTACTTTCCCCTCCTCGAGATGTTTGTCGATCAACTCCCGATCAATGGAAAGGATCCGAGCCCGGGTGTGCATCCGATCGGTATTGATCTTCACCTGGTCTCCCAGAAGCGAAACTGCATCGAAGCCGGAGGCCTTCACTGCCATGGCGAACAAGGCGATGGTCACCTGCTCGCCGCTGGCTAGCAGCACGTCCATTTCACGAGGGTCGGGCAGCTCCTGCATCTGGCTGGCGAGATCGACCAATCGATTGGTCTCGCCTGCCATGGCCGACAATACTACCACCAGCCGGTGTCCCATTTTCTTGTTGGCGAGCACCCTCTCGGCCACGGCTTTGATCTTTTCCGGATTCGCCACCGAGGTGCCGCCGAATTTTTGTACGATGAGTGCCATTGCGTTCCGCTTACTCCTCTTGAGCCAAAATCACAAAGGAAAATGTGCCGCCACCGATCATCCTGATCCAGAATAAAAGCAGCGGCTTCGATTTCTAAGCCGCAAACATTACCATATCTTGCGCCGGGAAGAAATCTCGAGTTGCACATCCCTCTTAAAACAACCCATTTATTCATAGCAAGCAAAATAAAAGGTCCGGCCTGTAGGTCCCAAACTTCTTTGACTTTTCCTGACGCATCCTCCAAAATTGAGGAAAGATCTGAATGCAAACCCGGCTCTTCTGCCTTTCTCCGGCAACAACGGCAACTTCATGCTGCGCTGGGAATCGGCTACCTCTGGTGCTCTGCGCCCTTCTGGACACGAGCCGGGACAAGGGGGGCTTTCATGGATCTTTTCCTCACCGCAATGTCCTGCGAGGCCTTATGAAGCGGGACCGCGCCCGGATTTTCCTAGCAATCATTTGTAGTGCCTGTCTGGTTTTGCTGCTTCTCCTCTTGAACCTTTTCCAGGTTGCACACCGGGACTATCGGGCCGCTCAGGCATCCGTGTCTCCGTTGCCGGCAAAATCTCTTCCAGCTTTTTCTTTCCACGCCGGGAGTGGTCGATCGGCCTCTGATGGAGCGCACGATTCCGCCCCTACCCCGTTCGAGTTTTCCGGGGAAAAACCCGGCGTGGAAATTCGGAGCACGCTGCACAGAGGTGAGTCCCTCTCCGACGCTCTTGCTCGGCACGGCCTAGCTGGCAGGCTCATCAATCAGATCGTGGACGGCTTTCGAGGCACCATCGATTTCAGAAAGCTCAAACCCGGAGAGACGATTTCGGTCCAGCTCTCCCCCTCCGGCAGATTAGCCGGCTGTACATACTCCCGGAGCCCCCTTGAAAGTTACACTTTGATAAAATCGGTGTTCGGCTGGCGGGCAGAAAAGAATGCGATCCCGCTCATCTGCCGAACCGTACGCGTATGCGGGAAAGTCGGCCCGGGAATGCTGTCGGATGCTTTCATCGCGGCTGGAGAACGGCCGAAGCTGGCCGCGGCTTTTTCGGAGATCTTCGCATCACGGATCGATTTCAATACCGAAATCGCAGAAGATGACCAATTTGATCTACTTGTTCAGGAATATTACAAAAAAGACCGTTTCGTCGGTTACGGCAAGATTCTCGTCGGTCGCTTCCTTGCAGCCGGGGCCACCCCTCTGGAAGCAGTTTATTACGAATTCGGGGACACTAGAGGCTATTTTTCTTTGGACGGCAAGAGCCTGGGAACCTTTTTCATTCGTTCGCCGGTGCCTCTGGCCCGCGTTTCCTCCGGTTATTCGGATCGACGACTGCACCCCATTCTCGGCATCGTCCGGCCGCATCTGGGAATCGATCTGGCGGCTCCGATCGGCACGCCGGTGATGGCGGCTGCCAACGGCCGAGTTCAGTTCATCGGCATCAATGGCGGTTTCGGCAAGCAGATCGTGCTCGATCACGCCGGAGGCTATCGAACTTACTACGGCCACCTCTCCCGCTTTAGAACAGGGCTCCAGGTCGGCGATCNCGGTGCCACCGGCCTCGCCACCGGCCCGCACCTCGATTACCGCCTGGAGCACCTGGGAGAGTTCAAATATCCGTTTACCGTAAAGTTCCCCTCCCAGAAAGAGCTTGCCGGAGAAAACCTGGCTCGGCTGCGCCTGAACGCTGAAATTTACGCCACCCTCATGAAGGGCGCCGCCCCATCCCAGATCGTAGCGATCAAGAAGCTGACTCCGTCCGCGGATAGCCCCCTCGCCTCGCTGTAACAGCATCTGTGAAGAAGCATCAGTGTCTTGAAAAATAACCAGCGCTTTAGCCCGTTACGATTCAGCGCATTCCCAAAATCCGCCAATTCTGCTACCATAACCGCCGTTTTCCCCAAATTTGAGTCAGGTTTTCTTTTATGAAACTGTCCGATCCCTTCCAGGTCGTGCTGGTAGAGCCCGAGATCCCGCCCAACACCGGCACCATCGCCCGGTTGTGCGGAGCCACTGACTCGGTGCTGCATCTAGTCAAACCACTAGGCTTCAGCACTGACGACCGGCAGCTCAAGCGGGCCGGCCTCGACTACTGGCAATTCGTGCAGATTGTCTATTGGGAAAGCTTTTGGGAATTTCTGGCGGGAAACGATACCGGCCGGATGCACTTCCTGAGCAAAAAGGCCGAGAGGCCATACACGGAGGGCCGGTTCCGACCTGGTGATTTTCTGGTTTTCGGCAAGGAGACCAAAGGGCTGCCCGAAGAGATCCTGTGGCAGTATTCGGAACGCTGCTATTCGATCCCCATGAGCAATCGAAACGTCCGCAGTCTCAACATCTCGGTGGCAGCAGGAATCGTTCTCTACGAAGCGCTCCGGCAGCAAACCGCGAAATGAAACGTCCGGAAGCCCACTACCTCCACTCAGGCCAAACCGTAAATGCTGCAAAATTCATCGAGCAGCACTTTGCGGGCGGCGAGCGGCAACCGGTAGTAAATGGGGCTCATCATCAAGACGCCTAAGGCTTCTCGTCTTGTCATCATTTCCCCCTGACGAAAAAAGCTTGGTTGACGTTCCTGCCCTTTTAGCAAAAGCAATTCGTGTGCCACCTCCAATCGGCGCTGGCCTTGCCGGGACCTGAAATAGAATCGAAATTATTCCTTCCTTTCCCACAGTATATGGGAATTCTCCTCGTCTGCAAAGAGACTCGCCCTTTTTTAGGGAGGAAATACTATTCCATATGCCCAACCGACGGCAACGACACAATTTTTTCTTTTATTTTATTCTTCCGATGCATATGGCGTTTTTGCGACCAAATTTGGTAATTTGGCTGCCATTCCAGCAAAAAATTGTCACCATGATTAGAACGTCCTCTTCCCCGTTTGATTTTTTTCTTTCCTCCGCGAGAATTTAACCTAATTGACGCTTTTTGATCGCAAAGGATACCATATGATGTATCGGCAATTGCGACAGATTTTCAATTGGGGTGACAAAAAATGGAGGCTATGATGCGTACTTGCAGTCTGAACGACTTTATGGATGAGCTCAAACCCTGGCTGGATCGAGATCATATCCAGAGCGCTGAGCTCGACGAGCACAATCATCTGATCCTCCATTTCATGGACGGGATGAAAAATGTGTATGAAATCAGTGATTGCGATATGTACGAGGTTAAGGACGTGCTCAATGGCCTCAAGAACAAAGGAATTCCTGTCAAGGAATAATCACCGCCACTCCCGCGACGGCCGGTGATGTCGGTGAACGGCGGCCGATGGGCATGAACGTCCTCATCACCGGCGCGACCGGCTATATCGGCAGGCGGCTCACTGAACACCTGCTGGCCCGCGACGATCTCCGACTGCGCCTGCTGGTCCGAAACACTCGCAAGGTGCGGACTTCCACTTTGCAGCGGGCAGAGATCGTGGAGGGCGATACTTTTCACCGGGAAGCCCTCGCCCGAGCCACTGCCGGCATCGACGTCGCCTTCTATCTCATCCATTCCATGGGCGCGGGCCGCGACTATGTGCGGCTCGATCGAGAGAGCGCCGAGAACTTCCGGGAAGCTTGTATCGAAGCCGGGGTGCGGCGCATCATTTATCTGGGCGGCCTGGGCGTCAAAAAAACAGCCTCCCGCCATCTGCGGAGCCGGCTCGAGACCGGGGAGATCCTGAGCGACCGTTCCGACGCCATCCAGACCCTTTGGTTCCGGGCCGGCGCCATCATCGGATCAGGGAGCGCCAGCTTCGAGATCATCCGCAACCTGGTTCAAAAGCTGCCGGTGATGATCACTCCCCGTTGGGTGAACACTGTTACCCAGCCCATCGGCGTTAACGACGTTCTCGCTTACCTCGAAGCGGCCATTGACCTTGAAGCCGCAGGCAACCTGACAATCGACATCGGCTCCACCCGGATGACTTTCAAGGACATGCTCTATGGCGCCGCCCGAGTAATGAGCCTTAAACGGCTCATTCTGGGGGTACCGGTCCTTTCCCCCCGCCTCTCCTCTTACTGGCTCATCCTGTTCACCCCGGTTCCTTATCGAGTGGCCTCCGCCCTGGTGGGAGGGCTTAAGTCGGAATCTGTCAAACAAAACGACAACGCCAGGATCTATTTTCCGGATCTGGTCCCCCAGTCGTATGGCCAGGCGGTGATCGAGGCGATCAATGATATCGAATCGAATCAGGTACTCAGCCGTTGGTGCGATTCCTCCGTTCAAACCATCGGCGGCCGCACTGGCTGGTTTACCTACGACTGGCTCTGGGTGCTGCGAGGGATGATCGACAAATCCTTGGGCGGCTTTGGCCTTTCCCGGGGACGGCGGGACGAGTGGGAGCTGCAGGTGGGAGATGCCCTCGATTTCTGGAAGGTGGCGGACCTGGTGCCGGGTAAAAGGCTGCTGCTGCTCGCCCAGATGAAGCTGCCCGGTAAGGCCTGGCTGGAATTCGTGATCGAGGGCGACCGCCTCGTCCAGACCGCCTATTTTTATCCCCATGGCCTCTGGGGGCGGCTATACTGGTATGCGGCCAAGCCGCTGCATGGATTGGTTTTTCAGGATCTCATTGAAAAGATCGTAGAACGGGCGAAGGGAGAGGAGCAGGCGAAGAGGATCAGTGGATGAGTAGTTAGGTGGTAGAGCCCACCTCTCAGCAACTCAAACACTCAACCACGGGGATAAAGCACGCTTTGCTGGATGAGCCGCTCCAGGGCCGAGTCCCAGAAGGCTTCCTGGCAATCCACGCCCTTGATGACGCCATGGCGCTGGAATTCCATGTAGCGGCAGCCGCCAAAGCAGAGGGGCAGGTAGGAGCATTCACGGCATTTTTCGTTTTGTCGCCAATGCTCGAGATTGTAAATCTCGCCGCACTCCTTCATCCCCTGCCACACGTCGCCCACCGCGTAATCGGTGTGGCCGATGAACCCCATGCACTTGTAAAGGCTCCCGTCCACATGCACGGTGAAGGCGTCGTCGAGGTCCACCATGCAAGTCGATGGGGTGATCTTGGGCACCTGGTAGCCTCTTTTCAGCGTCTCTTCCCGGAGCCAGACAGCGGCATCGGCCAACCACGGTTCGCTCATGGTGCAGCAGCCGTCGTTGAAGTCGGCCAGTGCAAATTCATCTTTGGTCTGCATCACAGGGGCGAAGGTGGCCTGCAGGAAGTGCTCCGGCCCCAGGCCTTTTTCTGCCAGCCGATCGAACAGTTCGGGAAAGCGCCGGAAATTTTCTCGCGCGTAATTGCCCTGTATGCCGATCTTGAGCAGGTGGCAACATTCTCGGACGTTTCGAAGAATCGCCTCGAAGCTCCCCTTCCCGTTTTTAAAGGGCCGGCTCCGGTCGTGAAGGTCGGCCGGGCCGTCCAGAGTGACCTTGGCCACCCGCAGGCCGAACGGCTTGAGCTCCTCGGCCGCGCGCGGGGTGAGCAACGAGCCGTTGGTCACCAATGTAAAGTAAAATTCTGCGCCCTGTCCTTCGGTGAACTCCTTGAGCGGACCGGAAAGCTGCTTGATCCTGTCCCTGGCGAGCAAGGGCTCGCCTCCGTAAAAATCAAGGACCAGTTTTTTGTGTTCCGGCCGAAAGCGGGCCTTGATAAAGGCAATGGCCTGCTCGGCCGTGGTCTCACTCATGGCCTGTTTGGCTTTGAGAGTCCCCTCATAGCAATAGCGGCAGTTGAAATTGCAGTCCAGAGTCAGAATCACCGCCACTGAGAGCCCGGGGCTGAGCCGGTTGACCTCATCCATCAGTCCGAGGGTCTTTGCGCGCTCCGCAGCCGGATCATTGACGACAAGGCCCATGCGGGCCAGGGCCGCCATCTCATTGTCTGCGAGCGGCTTGCCGGCGGCAAGCAATTCCACGGCCGAATCGGGGAGGGTCGCCAACGAGCCCTTGCGGCCGGAAAAGAGCACTGACCATCCCGGTTTCTGAGGATGAGGAAATTTTTTCAGGTAAGGGGAAAAGTCCATGAAAATCAAAGGGGGGCTTAGCCCCCCTTCTCGAAGAATCGGCATCAGGTGCGCAAGTGAGTCTGACCACTCTTGCAGCAGGCGCCCATGGCAGCCAGTTCACCGGCTTCGAAACCTTCTTCAATCACGATTAATCCTGATTCCATAAGCATCCTCCTTTTTTAGGTTTGACAATAATGCCCGAATCGCGCAGATGGCCCTAGAAGTTGAGCCGCAGCCCTGCCTCCAGCCAGCGCGGTGCATTGGGCTCCAGCTCGTCTATATACTGGGAACCATTGAACAAGTTGTGGACATCGAGGAACAGCTCGGCCTGCAGATGCTCATGCATGGTCAAGGATTTGCTAAGTATAAAGTCCCAGAGCATTTGGTTGAACACCCCGTTGTAGTCCGGCGGCGAGGCGATGTCGCTCCACCAAATATAATGGCCGTAGAGCTGAGCCTGCCAGCCCGTATTGCTGTATTGAAGCAGCAAATTGAATTCGTACTGGTCGTCGCTTTCGCCCTGGGCCGGGTCCAGATGCACAAAGGTATAATTGGCGCCCAAAGACAGATGATATACCGGCATGGTGCGGAAGGCCACTTCCACGCCGGTGCGCTTCGCCTCCCCGTCATTTACCCAGGCCCAGGTATTAGGGTCTTCAACCCAAACATGATCCGAGTCGTGGCGGAAGCCGGTGGCTTTGAGCCACAGGTAGGGGACCGCCGTGGTCTCGATGCCCGTCTGATAGGTCCAGATGGTCTCACTTTCCAGCTCCGGATTGACGAGGTGAAAGTTCACATCGCCATCTTTCAGGCCCACCGTGGGCTTGCGGAAACCGCGAGACACAGCGGCCCGCAGCAGCGTGGCCTCGCTCAGTCGATAGGTGAATCCAAGACTGGGGCTCACCTGGTCGTCGGCAATGGCAAGGTGATCATAACGAAGCCCCGGCGTCAGAGTCGAATCGCCCAGCCGGATGGTGTCATTGAGATAAAAAGCATAAATCTCTTCCCGGTTCTTTCCAGCGGTATAGCCGGTGAGATCATCGTGCTCGGTGCCGAATACTTGGAACGGGACAACACCGACCA
>JARRJE010000077.1:0-7174 GCA_037379765.1 Deltaproteobacteria bacterium | reverse complement strand
ATGAATTTCCCCGCTTTCCGGCTCCATGACGAGAGCCATGGCCCCAGCGGCTTTGGTTTTTTGTCTGGTTTTGTCCAGGTCCCGTTCCAGCCGCGCTTGCAAGTCGAGATCCAGAGTGAGGACCAGGCTTGCTCCCTCTTTCTCCCCGGCCAAGTCTGGAATTGACTGCAAATCCCGCGGCAGTTTCCGGCCCTGCTCCCAGCCCTGCAAGATCTGATCATAATAAAATTCAATACCGGCAAGTCCCTGGTCGTTGCTCAGGAACCCGAGAACATGGGCGGCCGTTTCATGTTGAGGATAGTAACGCTGCTCTTCATCGAAAAAGTAAAGTCCCTTTGCCTTGAGGGCAGCAACCCGCTCAGCCTGGGCGGAATCGAGACGTCGAGCCAGCCAGACAAAGCTCCTCTCCGACTTGAGAGCGGACAGCAACTCCTTTTCATCACGTTTCAGAATCGGGGCAAGCTCGCTGGCAGTCATTTCAGGGTCCCTCAGCTCCAAGGGCCGGGCGTAGACGGAAGTCAGCCGAAGGCTGACCGCCAGCTCGCGCAAACGGCGATCGTAGATGTTCTTGCGACCGGCAAATACCCCCACCGGAACCAGCTCCGACCTGCTTTTCGTCTCCGGCCTCGGCATCCAGGCGGGCAGCGCCAACAGAAGCGCCACCACGGCGACCAGGGCCAGAGCCGCTGCAGCCAGCTTCCAGTTGGGATTTTTCCGGCGCTTCCTCATCCATGACAACCTACAAAATTCATGACAACTACAAGTTCTTGATCTGCTTGGACGAGGGTGGGTAGAGCCCCATCTTCCGAGCAGTCGCCTTGATTCTTTCTTCGGCGAGGAGCGAGCTACGCTCCTGCAACAGACGGGCGTGCCGCACCTGTAGCTCTTTCAATCTGCCCTGTCGTCCCGCCAGTTCGTCAAGGCCGTGGTTGATGCGATAGCCGAACCACATGCTGACACCCACTCCGATCACCATAACCATCAAAGCGACCACACTGCTCGCCCGCCACAACCAAGTGCGTTCCTCCTGCCTTCCGTAGGTATTCCGACGCGCGACTTTTTGCCGCCTGCCAGTCTCCTTCTGGAACTGAGGACCATAATCTTTCATGCCCGTTCCTCCCGCCGCACGGCAACCCGCAGCTTAGCGCTGCGCGCCCGCGGATTGCGCCGGCATTCATTGATGCTCGGGGTGATCGGTTTGCGAGTGAGAACCCGCAAGGCGGCATCCTCGGCGAAAGCCCGCTTGATCAGCCGGTCCTCCAAAGAATGAAAGGAGATTGCACAAAAACGGGCACCGGGTTTGAGCAGCCCGGCGCCGTCCGCCAAGACACGGGAGAGGTTCTCAAGCTCGTGATTGACGGCAATCCGGAGGGCCTGGAAGACCTTGGTGCCAACATGAATCTTGGCGGGATGGTAACGCCGGGGAATTGCCCGTTCGATGATGCTGACCAGCTGCTCGGTGCTGGTGATCGGTCTTTGCTGCCGCTCCTTTACAATGGCGGCGGCGATACGGCGCGCTTGCCGCTCTTCTCCGTAATAATAAAAGATATCGGCTAAGTCCTTCTGGGTGGTGGTGTTGAGCAGCTCGGCTGCGGTTTTCGGCTCCCGGACATCCATCCGCATGTCAAGCGGCTGGCAGCCTTTGAAGCTGAAGCCCCTGCCGCTTGCATCGAGCTGAAGAGAAGAAAGTCCCAGATCGAGCAGCAAGCCATCCACCTCCCGGATTCCCAAGCTAGCGAGAGATTCCTTCAAGGTTGCAAAATTCCGGTGCACAAAATGCACCCTTTCCCCGAAATGCGCCAGCTCTTTTTTGGCCTCGTTCAAGGCGGCTGCATCCCATTCAAACCCCACCAGTTTGCCATCTGGTTGACTTGCTTCGAGAATGGCGGCGGCATGACCACCGAGCCCCAAATTGCCATCGACGTAAATTCCACCCGGACGGGGATCCAGCCATTCGACCACTTCCGTCAGCAGCACAGGGACATGTTCGGAACGCATCCTTTTCTAAAGCAGCTCCAACTCCAGCAGGGTTTGTTCGAGTTCGTGGACGTTTTCCTTGAACGGTCTATATGCCTCCTCCCATTTCTCCTGGTCCCAGATCTCGAAATAGGTGATCATGCCATTGACCACTACCCCTTTGCCGATCCCGCACTCGGCCCGGAGCTTAGGCGGCAGAAGCACCCGCCCCTGTTTGTCCATGGTGCACTCCTCGACCCCGCCGATCATATAGCGGATCAGGTTCAGCATGTGAGGATTCTTTTTCTTCTTTCCCTCCTCGCGAAGGGTCATCTCAATCTCTTCCCATTGTGGCAGGGGATAAACTTTCAGGCAGTTGTGCCAGGGCGTAACCATCAGCCGCTCATCGGCCTCGCGGCGCAGAACCTCCCGAAACCGGGTCGGAATATTGATCCGCCCTTTTTCGTCGAGAGTGTGCCCTGATCGCCCCCGGAAGTGATTCACCGGGCCCATGCTGATCCTCTCCGCCATCTCTGAAACCCCTCTTCCCCCCTTTGCACCACTTTGCACCACGTTAGGTTACCTTATAGTGAAGGGAGAGCAAAAGTGTCAAGGAAAATTACATAATTCCTCCATCCATTTATAATGAGCCTTAAGAACGGCACCACATGTAGTACCGACATCAGCAGCAAAATACATCATATGGTATTCAAGCTTATAAATATTTTTCAGGGGAACGCTAAAGACAAAGGAAAAAGAAAGGGCAGCAGGCTTCGACAAGCCTGGTGCCCCTCGACGGAACCGCTCATTTCAGCGGGAAAAGAGAGCAAAACAGGAAATTACAACACGACCAGGTGCCTGATGTAGTCGACGATCTCATCCGGATCGTCCATCATTTTGAAAATCATCAAATCACCTTCCACGATATTGCCGGCAGGCAACAACTGCTGCCTGATCCAGTCGATGAGACCGGACCAATAGGAAGAGCCGGCAAGGATAATGGGAAATCCTTTAATCCGCTTGGTCTGAATAAGGGTCAACGCCTCGAACAGCTCGTCGAGAGTGCCAAAACCACCCGGCATGCAGATGAAAGCCATGGCGTATTTGATGAACATCACTTTGCGTACGAAGAAGTACTTGAAATCCAATGGCAGATTTGCGAAGGGATTAGGCTCCTGCTCGTAGGGGAGGTCGATGTTGAGACCGATGGAAACGCCATCCGCCACAGCCGCTCCCTTGTTGGCGGCTGCCATGATCCCCTGGCCGCCCCCGGTGATGATGGCATAACCCGCTTCGGCCAGCTTGCCTGCAATGCGGTCGGCGAGCTTGTAGTGCTTTTCCTCGGGCGGGGTGCGGGCAGAGCCGAAAATGGTGACCGCCGGCTGGTGGATATTCGACAGGGTATCGAATCCCTCGACGAATTCGGACATGATCCGGAACAGCCGCCAGGAATCCCCCACATTGAAATGATCCAACCAATATTGCTGGCGTTCGTCGAAGTGATTATACTCGCGCATCTTTCGCATCGCTATCCCCTCGAAAAGATGGTTTCTCATTCTGACGCTGCAGCGCCTGCCAGGCCTTCTCATCGTCGGGCCGGAGCCGCAACAACCGCGTCCAGGTCTGCCGGGCTTTAGCGTGCCTACCTTGATGATTGTAAATTTCAGCAAGCAGGCGAAGGGCCTCTAAATGGGTCCGCTCAAGCCGCAGGCTGCGCCGAAGCGCAATCACGGCCTCCTCCTCCCGACCCGCCAGCCATTGCACGAGTCCCAACTGATACCAGTGCTCACTCCGGGAATCATCAATCTCCACGGCCTGCCGGCAAAGCGATAGGGAGACTTCGTGGCCCTGCCCTTCCCGTGCGTAAAGCTCACCTAGAAGACTGATCGCTCTGGCATCGCGAGGATTGTACCGCACCGCCCTCTCCAGATGGACAAGGGCCTGCCGATGCTCGCCCATTCCCTTGCAGGCTTGGCCGAGGTAGAAAGAGAGCCTCCCCTGGCCATCACTTTTCGGGTCGTCGGTGTCGAGCGCTTCGGCTTGGGTAAAAAGGACCAGCGCCTCCCGGTATCGTCCGATCTGGCAATAGAGTTTGCCGAGTTGCAGGAGCAGATCGAAATGACCGCTCTCCCGGGCGACGGCCCTCTCGAAACATTCCACGGCTCGAAGGGTATGGCCAAAGTGGAGGTGAGCGTAACCCAGATTGAAAAGGGCCATGAAATTTTCCGAGTCATCGGCCAAGGCCTGCTCGAACAAGGGGATGGCCTGCCGATAACGGTTCATCTGAGCGTAGGCGACCCCGAGGCTATTGAGCAGATTCACATTGGTACCATCCAGAGCGAGCCCCCGGCGGTACTCCTTGACAGCCCGGGCCAGATCGCCTTCTTCGTAATAATGGTCGCCACTGATATTCAGACTGACGCTGTCGAAAATGGTGACACTGGCCGGCCCCAAAAAACGGGTGTGAAGGAGCGCTTTGCGGGCATTGAGCGGCATCTCCGTCTTTTTAAAATCGGCGCAGGGAAAGAGGGCGATGCCCATGGAGTAGCTCAATTGCGGCGGCAGCCTTTTGCGGAAGAGATCGCCCCAGGCGACGGCCTCTTCCCTGCCGGCTCCCGGGAGCAATACGAATGCCTCCCCGGCCGAAAGGGGCAAAAACACGTTCTCCGGACCGGCAGCAGCTCGAACGTGATCGGGCAAACCATCTTCGGCCGGCGTCTGGTCCTGATGAAGGAGCACCAGAGCGAACAGATCCACGCCTCGCCACTGTCGCCGAAGCTCGCCGGCAACGGCAGGCAGCGGTTTCTGCAACGGATGCTCCCGGCAGGGATCGAGAAATGCATACGTGCACAAGGCATGGGGTGCCCGGCGACGGGCCACATGCAGGGCCTGCCAGGCCCGATCGAAAAGCTTCTCCACCCGGGACTCAACCGCTGTATTTTCCTCTCCCTCATCCTGCACCTGGACGATGCCGAGGTGACCGCGCACGACATTTTCCCGCTGCAGCCACCGAAGGATTGAGTTGCCCATAGCAAGGACCTGCTCCTCCTCGGCAACAAGGACTTGGGCGAAAACCCCGCTGCCTAGATGGTGAAGAGGCGCTACCCTGCCAAGAAAAGAATCGAGCTGAGAGGCGACCTTGGCGATGGACCGCAAGCCTTGCTCGGCATTGCGCGCCCACGGATAGATTTCGATTAGAACCAGGTGATGAGATGAATCCAAAGAAGAAGCAAGCTGCATTTTCAGCTTCTCCCGAAGATGGCAGCCGTTCGGCAGTCCGGTAACCGGATCGATGCACCATTGCTTGAGCTGCCGAAGCTCCCGGGCGAGCTGATGGTGGTGCGCCAACAGCCGTTTGCGGGAGCGAAGGATGGCATAGAGCTCCGGTCGGCCGCCGGCAAGGACCGCGAGCCCGACGGTCCCCTTCTCGTTGGTGAAGGGGAGGAAAAGTCCGGAACCTGCTGCATCTGGAACCGGCTCACCGGTTGCAGCAGCAGCAGCGAAGTCCGGTTGGGAAGAGACCTTCAACGGCTGATCGAGTCTCACAAAAGAAACTGTATCACAAGGGAAATGGGACTTGACGGCCTGAACAAAAAGGAAATCCAGCCGCTCGAAATCCTCCGGCAGAAGCTCATCTACCGGCCACCGGAAAGGAAACTGCATTTATTTCCCTTCGACTCCGAATGCCGAGAGAAGGGCGCCGGCAAGGCCGCCAACCTCGTCATCGGCCACCGTTCGCATATCGAGAAGGAGCCGCTCCTCTTCGATGCGCCCGATCACCGGTAAAGATGCCCGGCGCAACCGGGTTTCCAGTTGGTTGACGCTGCAGTCGAAAGGAAGCAAAGCCACGGCGCTGCTTGCCAGAGCTTGCTCCGGCAGGGCCCCGCCCCCAACCCGGGACTCGGTCGGCTGCAGCGATACGTCACAACGGTCGGCAAGGGGCTTTTTGACCTTCCGAATGAGCCGACGTCCCCGGCGAGCGATTGCTGATGGGGGTGCGGCCAGCATGGCCAGAGTGGGGATGGTCCTCATGGCCTCCTCTTCATCGAAGTATAGCCGCAGGACGGACTCCAACCCGGCCAGAGTGAACTTATCGATCCGTAGGGCCCGGGTGAGTGGATTTTTCTTGATCATCTCCACGAGGTCCCGGCGGCCGAGAATGAGCCCGGCCTGGGGTCCGCCCAAGAGCTTGTCGCCGCTAAAGGTCACCACATCGACGCCGGCCTTGACCACTTCGCCGACGGTAGGCTCTCTTTCAAGACCAAAGCGAGAGAGATCAACCAGAGAGCCGCTGCCCAGATCCTCCATGACCGGCAGGCCGTGCCTGACCCCGAGCTCGACCAGCTCGGAGAGCGATACTTCCGAAGTGAAACCGATGATCCGGAAATTGCTGGTGTGTACCTTGAGCAGAAGAGCGGTCTCTTCAGTGATGGCTCCTTCATAATCCCGCAGATGGGTCCGGTTTGTCGCTCCCACTTCAACGAGGCGGGCCCCGCTCTTGGCCATCACCTCGGGAATGCGGAATGAGCCCCCGATTTCCACCAGCTGTCCGCGGGAGACGATGACTTCCCGACCTCTGGCCAGGGAATCGAGAACCAGAAGGACGGCGGCCGCATTGTTGTTGACCACCAAGGCTGCCTCGGCGCCGGTCAGCTCGCAGAGCAATCCTTCGACCAAGCTATACCGACTGCCCCGTTTGCCGGTCTCGAGATCGAATTCCAGATTGGAGTAACGGGTGCCCACCCGCAGCAGAATATCCATGGCCGAGCGCGGCAGCAGGGAACGACCCAGATTGGTATGGACTACGACGCCGGTAGCGTTGATCACTGTTCGGAAACGGGGCCGGAGCTTGACGGCGAGACTTTCCTCAAAGAGAGGAATGAGCGCCTTCCGATCAAGGCTTGCCAGAGTGACCGGCCCGCCTTCAAGAATCTCCTTCCGTTTGGCGGCCAAGACCTCCCGCACGGCGTTTTTGATTAGGACGGCGGGGGCATTCACCGGCCTCAGCCATTCCAGGCATTCATCCACCTTGGGTATGGCTCGCAGTAGTTTCTTCTGGCTTTCCTTTTCAGGGGTGCAGCCGTTTGCTGGCGCTCGTGAGCTCAGGGGTTCATCCTCCGAAAGGGGCTTCCCGGCCCATGGGAAATCGACTCTGCCATGAGCAGAGAAAAAGTTATTGCTCGGACTTACCGTTTTTCGGGACAACTGTCAAGCAGGT
>JARRJE010000076.1:0-7303 GCA_037379765.1 Deltaproteobacteria bacterium | reverse complement strand
TACCAGCAGGAGGAGCTGCAGGATGTCCGCTTTCAAATCAGGGCCTCGAACGCCTTGGCCCGTCTGCGCAGCCGAGACGAGGACCTTGCCGACTTCCTGCAGCACCTGGACGCCAAGATCAATTTGTTGATGAAAGAGGTCCATAGCGGCCGTTCTCCTCTCAATCGGCTGACCCCGGAAGACGTCAGCCTGAGCAGCGGGGGGATTGCCTTCTTTACGGATCGAAATCTGCCGGTGGGAGAACATCTGGAGCTGCATCTGGTGCTGGAGCCCAATCGCATCTATATCTATTGTACAGGGGAAGTAGTCGGTTGCGATCAGAAAGGCAGAGGCAACAAACCCTGCCGCGTTTCCGTCAAATTCACCCTTCTCGCCGAGGAAGATCGCGAGCAGCTGATCCAACACCTCTTCAAGCTGCAAAGCAAGGCTCTGCGCAAACGCCGCCAACAAGTCTAGATGTAGACACCCCGACACGGCGTGCTTTATCGGCCAGTTCGTTGAACAGGCCTTTGGGTCGGCACCGATGTCGACGGTTGATCGGAAGTTTTTTCGCCCTTGGCGGAGGATAAGGAAAGCCGTTATATTTTTTCGCCTGCGCTGGAACTGTCACCCACCTGCGGCTGCAGGTGTGCATTTAAAGATTTCTTCATGCTGCATATTGACTGTTTGCAGACTTGAATTGCCTTCGGATATCAAAATGAGAGAAATTACGTCCGCCCGCATTACCGAGGCGGTAAAGGAACTGGTGATTGAAGCCGCCTACGCCCTGGAGCCCGATATCCTGGAGGCCCTGCTTGTCGCCAGGGATCGGGAGAGCGCGCCCTTGGCCAAGAACATCCTGGAGCTCCTGCTCACCAATGCCGATATCGCCAGTCGCGAACGCATTCCGATCTGCCAGGATACCGGCGTCGGCGTGGTCTTTGTCGAGGCAGGGCGAGAATTGCAGCTCGACGGCAACTTGGAGGAGGCCATCCAGGAAGGCGTTCGTTGCGGCTATGAGGAAGGGTATCTCCGAAAATCGGTGTGCGGGCCGCTCTCCAGAGTGAATACCGGCACCAATACCCCGGCGGTGGTGCACTACGAGCAGGTTGCCGGCGATCGACTGACCATCCGGTTTCTGCCCAAGGGTTGCGGGAGCGAGAACATGAGCGGGCTCGCCATGCTGCCGCCCTCGGCCGGCAGGCAGGGAATCGTCGAGTTCGTGGTCGAGCGGGTGGTCGCGGCTGGCCCCAATCCCTGCCCTCCGGTTATTGTGGGAGTGGGGATCGGCGGGACTTTTGAAAAAGCGGCGATCCTTGCCAAAAAAGCGTTGCTGCGGCCTGTGGGGGAAAGGAGCAGCGATGATGAAGCCGCGAGCCTGGAGGAGGAGCTGCTCGCTCGCATCAACCGGGAGGGTCGGGGGGTGCAGGGACTGGGCGGCAACAATACGGCCCTGGCGGTGCAGGTGGAAACCTTCCCCACCCACATCGCCAGCCTGCCGGTAGCGGTGAACATCCAATGTCATGCTCATCGGCACAAGGAAGTTGTGCTCTAAACGGAAAATCGTTGTCAGCGGAGCGGTAATCGTTGTCGTAATCGTAACCGAAAATCGGGTGCCGATTAGGACAGCGATTACGACAATGACCACGAAAACAAAATTATAATTTCAGGCTTAAGGCTGAAAGCTGGCTATCGGCCTTTTACAGGAAGTCAAAGACATGTCGATGCTTAGATACCGCCCCGCCTTTTTCGAGGGCCTCAAGGAAGTGCGGGTTCCCTTTGCGGCCGGCGTTCTGGAATCGCTTGCGGCCGGCAACCTGGTCAGCCTTACGGGAACCTTTTTCACCGCCCGGGACCAGACTCACCGGCGGCTGTGCGCCCTGTTGGACGAGGGGCACCCCCTGCCGGTTGATCTCGCCGGCCAGCTTCTCTATTATGTGGGGCCCAGTCCGGCCCGGCCCGGGCAGGTGATTGGGGCCGCCGGCCCCACCACCAGCTATCGGATGGATGCCTATACTCCCCGTTTGCTGGATCTGGGGTTGAAAGCCACCCTGGGCAAGGGGGCTCGGTCATCTGCGGTGCGGCAGGCGATGCTGGCGGCAGGGGCAGTCTATTTCGCTACGGTGGGCGGAGCCGGTGCCCTGCTTTCCAGATGCATCCGGGCTTGTGAATTGGTGGCCTTTGCCGATGCCGGCCCGGAAGGCTTGTATCGTCTGGAGGTCGAAAATTTTCCTGCCGTGTTGATCAATGATCTCCACGGCCGGGATTATTACGAGGAAGTCGCAAAGCCAGGCAAATGACCACAGGCACCGCATCGCCCTGAGTAAATTCGATCCTGTTGCAGCGTCACATCACCTTGTGGCGGTTACAAAAGAAGGTAAGTTCTAGCGTCGGCTATAGGCGTGCTCGTCCTTGAGGTTGCTGAAAACCTCCAACCCCTTGAGCAGGACCAGAGCGGTATGCAGCTGGGGATCGTTTTCGATGGCCGCCTCATCGCCGCTGGAAACGACCGGTTCCACCTTCTGCCCCTTCTTCTTGCCTCCTTTCTTTTCCTTCTCCGGTTCGTCGCCGTTCGTAATATGGTGCTTCAAGTCCTTTTCACGCAGGAACCGGTGCGGCTCGCTTTCTTCTTCATCCTTCCCTTGCTCCTCGTCGCCGGCAATCCGGGTCGGTACTATGATATCCGGGGTGATGCCTTCGGCCTGGATGGATGTGCCGTTCGGAGTGTAATAGCGGGCGGTGGTCAGGCGCAGACCCGAGCCGTCACCGAGGGGAATGATGGTTTGAACCGAACCTTTGCCGAAGGTCTGGGCGCCGAGAATGAGTGCGCGGCCATGATCTTTCATGGCGCCGGCCACGATCTCCGAAGCGCTGGCGCTCCCCTCATTGACCAGGGTTACCATCGGGAAATTGTAACGATCTCCATTGTTGTGGGCCGAAAAGGTCATATTCTGGTTTTTGAGTCGGCCCCTGGTGGAGACGATCACCCCCTGGTCGATGAAAAGATCGGCCACTTCCACAGCCTGGTCCAGCAGCCCACCGGGATTGTTGCGCAGGTCGAGGATTAGCCCTTTGAGAGGTCCCTTCTTGCAAAGCCCGTTCAAGGCCTGCTTGAGGTCGGAAGAGGTTTTGGCCTGAAACGAGGTGATCCGCACGTAGCCGAACCCGGGCTCGAGCATTTTGGCCTTGACGCTCTGAAGCGGAATCACGTCCCGGGTCATGGTGAATTCTTTTAAGTCCTTCCAGCCATCGCGGTGGATGGAGATGGTTACCTTGGTTCCTTGCGGGCCGCGCAATTTCTTGACCGCTTCCAGCAGGTCCATATCTTTGGTGAATTCGTCGCCGATCTTGATGATCTTATCCCCTGCCTGAAGTCCGGCCTTGGAGGCCGGGGAGCCCTCGATGGGGGAGACCACGGTGAGGACGCCGTCTTTAAGAGTGATCTCAATGCCGATGCCGCTGAAACTCCCTTTGGTTTCAACCTGCAGCTCCTTGAATTCCTCGGGGTCAAGATAGGAGGAGTGGGGGTCGAGGGTGTTGAGCATTCCCCGGATGGCGCCATGAATCAAATCCTTGCTGTCGACCTTTTCCACGTAACTGTCTTGGACGATGCTCAATACGTTGGCAAAGACTTCCAGGTTCTCATAGATTTTCTCCGGAGTCGTGGCGGAAACAGGAGCATACTGCCAGAAAATCAGCGTAAAGAAAGGCACTCCGATGATGGTGATCAGGAGCAGCTTTTTAAAGGAAATAGATTTTTTCTTCTGCTTCATGAAAGTGATTCCAGGAATAAGAATGTATGCCGTGGCCGGAGCCGCTGTCGCCGGTCGATCTCAGACTACCAATAATAGCATGGAGCCGTGGGGGCGGCAACGGCTTAATTTCCGCGGGAAGAGAGAGCTGTCGGCTTGATTTTTTCCGGCTCGTCGATGGCAACTGGAAGCCGCTTCAGATCGAGCCAGGAGAGAGGGTCCTCCGGCTCGGAGCCGTGCCGGATTTCAAAATGGAGGTCTGCTGGCGATGCTCCATTTGAATTCCCCATGATTCCCACCATTTCTCCTGCCTTTACCTTTTCATCTTTTTCTTTCAGAAAGCGGGCAAAGCGTGACATGATGCTGTAATATTGCAGCCCGTGGTCGACGATGAGCAAGTTGCCGTAGCCGCGCAAATAACCGGAATAGACCACCCGACCTGGATAAATGGCCTTGATGGCGGCGCCTGGTTGAGTCTTGATATCGATGCCGTGAGTCCTGGCGGTGATGCCGAATTTGTTTCGGATCTCCTCGTCGAAGCCGGTGACCACTGTGCCGGCAACAGGCGGCGGCAGCTGTCCTTTGCAGGCAGCAAAACCCGAGTTGTTATGAGTGGTTTGTGGGGCGGGGAACTCTTCTGTGAGCTTTTCCAGGGTGGCGGTAATTTGGGAGGCGGCCTTTTCCATTTCTCTCACCGCCAGCTGATGGAGTTTCTTTTCGGTGCGCACCTGACGGAGGAGGGCCAAGTGTTTCTCCTGGGTGGCGGTCGTTTTCTTTTCCTGTTCCAGGACATCTTCGTACAGGACGGCGAGCCGTTTCTTTTCCAAGGCGACTTGTTCGCGGGCTTTGCGCACTTCGGCAATCTTGCTCCGGAAATCCGCAAGCGTCCGGTGGTCATGTTCAAGCAGGCGATCCAGATATTCATTCATTTCGAGAAGATCGGATAGCGACGATATGGAAAAGAGCGCGTTCAATACCCCCACGTCGCCCATCTGGTAATAGGCCGCAAGCCTCTCCTTGACCCGGCCTGTGAGCTCCTCCTGCTCGTCGAGGAGCTTATCGAGCTCTCCTTGCCGACGAGCGAGGCGCTTCTCCTGGAGGTGCAGTTTTTCCTTCAGCGCCGAAAGTCGTTTCCGTTCCGCCAGCAGCTGTTGTTCCAACCGTTCCAGCTTGGTCAGCAACTTGATCTCCCGCTGCTGGGACTTAAAAAGCATGTCTTTCTGGTTTTCGATGCTCTTGTTCAACTGGTGCACTTTCTTCTGCTGGTCAAGAAGCCGGCTTCTGAGGTTTTCGACCACCTCTTCGGCCCGGGCGGGATGACCGGCAAAGAACGGCAGGAGTGCCACCGACAGGAGTGCCACCAAAAGAAAAAAAGGCTTGCCGCCGAGCATCGTCAGATCCGCAAGTATTTTCGAGTGGAGACAAGACTGCCGGCGGTGCACAGCCCGACACTGCCTAAAATGACGGCTGCCAGGACCGCCGGTGAAAAAAAGGTGAGCCTGAAGGCGCTCAGAATTTCGGAGGTGGCGAATCGGGTCTGCACCCAGTTGTAAAGCAGGTAGAGGAGGAAAAGTCCAAAGGCGGAGCCGAGCAGGCCCTGAAGGAAACCCTCCACCAAAAGGGGCCCCTGGATATATGTTTTGTCGGCCCCCAGCAGGCGGAAAATTTCGAGCTCGTCCTGGCGGCTGACCAGGGTCAGGCGAATGGTTTGCGAAACCATAAAGATGGTAGTGAGCATCAGAAGGCCGCCGCTCACCAGAACGATGATCCGGAGCAGCTGGGTGAAGGAAGAAAACCGCTGCACCCATTCCTTGCCGTACTGCACTTTCTGGACTCCGGGCAAGGTGGCGAGGTAATCGGCGAACGCCATGATCTTCTTCAGGCTCTTCAGTTCCGGCCGGGGATAGACTTCCAGGGATGGCGGGAGAAAGGAGGGATCGAGTCCGGCCAGCACGTCCCGATCTCCCCCGAGATGGCGGGAAAGGCGGGCAAAGGCCTCTTTCCTGGGCACGTAGACGGTGCGCCCCGCCTCGCCGTGTTCCCGGATTTTTTCCTTGAGCTGCTCCAAGAGAGGAGGAGTGGGCTCTTCTTCGAGATAAAGGGTCAAGCGCAGCCCGCCACCGAGGGAACCGCCGGCCCGGACCAGATTGATGTATACAAGAAAAAAGAAGACAAAGATCAGGACCGAGAGGCTCACCGACAGGAATGTAAACAGCTGGGTCGACCAGGTCTCCTTGAGGTTGCGTCGGGTCTGCGTGATGATGGAATTGAAGAAGCTCATCGGTTCCTTTCCCGGCATGTTTAATGAAAAGCAAATTGGGAGGCAGCCGGCCCATTGGACGCCGTATCTCCTGGAAACCATTCGCTCAGTCGACCTTGGTGGAGGCTGACCGTACGGTGGGGGGAGCCGGTAAAAAGCTCCCGGTCGTGGGTCGCGATAATGAGCGTGGTCCCTTCTGCACGCAGCCGTTCGAAAAGCTCCTGCACCCAGATTCCGGCTTCAGGGTCCAGGTTGCCTGTGGGTTCGTCTGCCAGAAGCAGTGTCGGAGAATTGGCGGCCGCCCGTGCCAGGGCCACCCGCTGCTGTTCGCCTCTGGAGAGCTTGCCTGCAGGCTTGTCGTGCAGCTTGGTAAGGTGCAGGATCTCCAGCAGTTCCATGGTCCGCTCTTTAATCTGCCGGGGCTTTCGGTAGACGATCTCCATGGCCATGGCCACGTTGCGGAAGACCGATTGTCGGGGCAGCAGTTTGAAATCCTGATAGGCGACCCCGATCTGCTGCCGCAGCCGCTGAATGGCCGCTGGTTTAAGCTTGGCCAGGTCAAGGCCGGCTACTTCCACCACTCCTTTGGTGGGGAACTCCAGACAGCAGATCAGCTTGAGCAGAGTGGATTTGCCTGCCCCGCTCATGCCCGTACAGAAGAGGGTCTCGCCTCTGCTCACCGTCAGAGAAACGTTTTGCAGGGCAATGGTGTCGGGAATGTAGACTTTGGTCACTTTGACCAGATCCACGATCGGCCGTGCATCCGAAGAAGGGGAGGGCATAGGTATCGTTTCCCCTCGGTTGAAATGGTTGTAAATTGGAGCCAATTGCCACCCGATTATAGCAAGTGAAAATTTTTTGACACTTTTTTTGTGGATATTGTATACAGAAGAGCATTAAGCTGACGGCCACGCCAACAACGCTGCCTCAAACGGTTTCTTCAATTCTTCAGTATGGACACGCTTTCAATATTGCTGCTGGACGATTCCCGCGAAGCCGCCTCGGTCGAAAAGGCGTTGCAGGAAAGACAGTGGCGGGTGAACATCGTTCATAATGTCGGAGAGGCCGCCAGCCACCTTCGGGAAAATCAATTTCATCTCCTGCTGATTCACACCAACTCCAGCCGGGATTGGGGAGCTCTCTTCGAGGAACTGCCGGCGGCTGATGGTCCGCCCATGCTGATCATGGCCCGGGAGCCTCAAATCGAAGAGGCGGTGGCGGCAGTCCGCGCCGGCGCTGTCAATTATTTGGAGGCATCGGTCTCGCCATCTCGGCTCATCGACATCATCGAGCGGACCGTTTCGGCAACGGC
>JARRJE010000075.1:0-7304 GCA_037379765.1 Deltaproteobacteria bacterium | reverse complement strand
GGTCAAAGAGATCGACCGCAAGTGGTACCTGGTCGACGCCCAGGACATGGTACTGGGGCGGCTGGCCTCCGAAATCGCAAAACGGCTGCGGGGCAAGCACAAAGCCACCTATTCCACCTTCATGGACAATGGTGATTTCATCGTTGTGGTCAATGCCGACAAGGTCAGGTTGACCGGTAAAAAATGGGACGACAAGATCTACTATCACCACACCGGCTATATGGGCGGCCTCAAGGAAATTACCGCCAAGGAGTTGCTGGCCAAGAAGCCGGGGGATTTGATCATGAAGGCGGTTAAGGGCATGTTGCCCAAAAACAGCTTAGGCCGCAAGCAGCTCAAGAAGCTGAAGGTTTATGCGGGAGGCGAGCATCCTCACGCAGCCCAGCAGCCTGAAAAACTAGAAATCGCCAATTGATGAGTCTTGCAAAACGCATGTTGACGAATCCAGGAGAAGCAGATGGCCGATAAGTACTATGCAACCGGAAAAAGAAAAAGCGCAATCGCCAGGGTCTGGCTCGCTCCGGGCAAAGGCGAATTCCAGGTCAACCGTCAGGGGCTGGATGAGTATTTCGGCGGTTTGCAGGTCCGAAAAAAGATCGAGCAGCCCTTTGTCCTGACCGAGAATCTGGAGAAATACGACGTGCTCGCCACCCTGAAGGGCGGCGGCAAGATGGCCCAGGCCGATGCGCTGCGCCACGGCATTTCCAAGGCTCTTCATGAGGCCGACCCTGAGCTGCGCGGCGTTCTCAAGAAGGCCGGCCTGCTGACGCGCGATGCCAGGGTGAAGGAAAGAAAGAAATACGGCAAGAAAGGAGCCCGGGCAAGCTTCCAGTTCTCCAAGCGCTGATTTTTCCGCGTTTCTTCTGTGTTTGACTGCATTAAGTAACTGGGGGAAGTCGATTTTATCGTCTTCCCCCTTTTTTATTTCAGCCGTATAGACCCGGAATAGGGACTCTTTCGGCAGCAATGAAAAATCGGTAAAACTGCTATGATACGGGTCGGTATTATCGGTGCTTCCGGCTACACCGGAGTCGAACTGGCGCGTCTTCTCTGTCGCCATCCTGAGGTGGAGCTGACGGTAGTCACTTCCCGGCAGTATGAAGGGCAGCCGCTCAGCCGGGTGTTCCCCAGCCTGCTGGGTCAAGTGGATCTCACTTGCGTGAACTTCGAACCTGCCGCACTGGCAGCGCAGGCGGATCTGTTTTTCACCGCCGTTCCTCACCAGACCGCCATGACCGTGGTGCCGGAGTTCCTGGCGGCTGGAAAGAAAGTGATCGATCTCAGTGCCGACTTCCGCCTCAGTGACAGCGCCGTCTACGAGAAATGGTACCAGCCGCATACCGCTAAAGAATTTCTGGGGGAGGCGGCTTACGGCCTTCCCGAACTGCACCGGCAAACCATCCGAACCGCAAGGCTGGTGGCCAATCCGGGCTGTTATCCCACCAGCGTCCTTCTGGGTCTGGCGCCTGTGCTCAAAGCCGGACTGCTCGAGCCGGAGAGCCTGATCATCGATTCCAAATCGGGTACCTCCGGCGCCGGCCGCGGCGCGCAGGTCGGCACTCTCTACTGCGAGGTGACCGACGGCTTCCGGGCTTACAAGGTGGGGGAGCATCGGCACACTCCGGAGATCGAACAGGAGATCGGCAAATTATGCGGCCGGCCGGTGACCGTTTCCTTCACGCCGCATTTGGTGCCCATGTCCCGGGGCATACTCAGCACCATTTACGCTACACTGGTCAAGAAAACAACGCCGCAGGAAGTCGAATCCATGTATGCCGATTTTTACGGCGCCGAGTCCTTCGTCCGCCTTTGTGCGCCGGGAATCTACCCCGCCACCCAATATGTCCGCGGCAGCAACTGCTGCGATCTCGGCTTCAAGATCGACGAACGCACCGGCCGCATCGTGGTTCTGGCCGCCATCGACAACTTGGTGAAGGGCGCCGCCGGCCAGGCCGTCCAGAATATGAACCTTGTGTGCGGCCTGCCCGAGGGGCTCGGTCTGGAGGTGGTGCCGCTCTTCCCATGAACGGCAAACGGAACATCAGACTGCTGTTGGCCTATGACGGTACCGGATACTCCGGCTGGCAGCGGCAGAAAGAGCAGCCCACCATCCAGGGCGAGATCGAAGAGAAGATCGTCACCATGACTGGCGATCCGACCACCCTGCACGGCGCCGGCCGTACCGACGCCGGTGTGCATGCCCTGGGCATGGTCGCCAATTTTGCCACCGAATCGAACATCCCGTGCTCCGGGTTTCTGAAGGGGTTGAACAGTCTTCTGCCGGATGACATCCGCGTTCTGGAGGTTTCCGAGGCGGCCGCCGACTTCCACGCGCGGTACAGCGCCACCGGCAAGTGCTACCTCTATCATATGACCATCGGCGAGGCTCCGGTACCCACGGAGCGACTGTACAGCACCCATCTTTACCAGCCCCTGAGGTTGGAAAAGGTGCGCCGCTGCCTGGAGCTACTGGTGGGATGCCGCGATTTTTCGAGCTTCGAGGCCGCCGGCTCGCGGGATCCCGATAGCCAGGACGGCCTGGGCGCAGTGCGGGAAATCTATGCTGCGGAAGTCTGCCGAGAACAGCGAGGGCGGATCGAGAAGCTGCAGTTTCAGATCAGCGGCAGCGGCTTTCTTCGGCACATGGTGCGCAATATCGTCGGCACCTTGGTGGAAGTGGGGCAGGAGAGGCGCTCGGTTGAGGAATTCGCCGACCTTTTCGAGATTCTGGATCGGGCTGCCGCCGGCCCCACCATGCCCGCCAAGGGCCTTTTTTTGAAAAAAGTGTATTACGTTTGAAACCGAGATCAGGTTGGCATGAGTTCCCGGTTGCCTCTCGCGACCGATCTGGTTATGCTCTGAGGCTGGTTGTTGCAAACCGTGGTTAACGAAGGATAAAAACAGCAGGATCAAGGATTATGGAAGCCCCGATCATTCCCCTGGCAGAGCGGATCAAACAGATCAAACCTTCCCCCACCCTGTCCGTGGACGCCAAGGCCAAGGCCCTGAAAGCGGCCGGCGCCGACATCCTCAACTTCAGCGTGGGCGAGCCCGATTCCGATACTCCACAGCACGTGCGGGAGGCGGGTAAGGCGGCCATTGATGCCGGTTTTACCCGCTACACGCCGGTGCCGGGGATTCTCGAACTACGGGAAGCCATCTGCCGGCGTTTCGCCGAAGACCGGGGCTGGCAGTACGAACCGGACCAGATCCAGGTCTCCTGTGGCGGCAAACACGGCCTATTCAACATGGCGCAGGTGCTTTTCAATCCCGGTGACGAGGTGCTCATTCCCGCCCCCTATTGGGTCTCCTATCCGCCCATCATCCAACTGGCCGGCGGCAATCCCGTGTTCGTTCCCTTGACGGAAGAAAGCAATTTTGATCTCGACCCGGCCGTCCTCAGTGAATACGTGACCGAGCGCACCCGGGGAATCATCCTCAACAGCCCTTCCAATCCCACCGGCTCCGTGCTTTCCCGCCAGGCTCTGGAGGCGGTGGCCGAGATGGCTCTGGAGAAGCACTGGATCATCATCTCCGATGACATTTACGATACCATCACCTATGTGGACGGCGACCTGCCGCACATCCTGGACATCGCCCCTGCCTTGAAAGAACAGACCCTGGTGCTGAACGGCGTATCCAAATCCTTTGCCATGACCGGCTGGCGCATCGGCTACACAGCCGGTCCGAAGCACGTCATCGCCGCCATGAACAAGATCCAGAGCCAGAGTACCTCCAATCCCTGCTCGGTGTCCCAGAAGGCGGCGTTCGCCGCGGTTTCCGGACCCCAGGATTTTCCGGCCGAGATGAAAAAGGCGTTCCTGCCCCGGCGGGACTTCATCGTCGGCGAGTTGACCGCAATTCCCGACGTCACCTGCGTGGTGCCCAAGGGAGCTTTTTATGTCTTTCCGAATTTTTCGACCTACTACGGTCGGTCAGTGAAGGGGAGGCGGATCGACGGTTCGGTAACCCTGGCAGATTATCTGCTGGAGGAGGCTTTGCTGGCTACGGTTCCCGGAATCGCCTTCGGCTGTGACGAGTTCATCCGGTTCTCCTTCGCCACCTCCATGTCCACCATCGAGGAAGGAATGAAGCGGCTTCGGACGGCCTTGGCCGATCTTTCTTAGGAAGGTCAGAGCGGCTAACGAAATTATCAGGTTCTTTTCACTAAGAGCCCCGGTCCATTGATCCAATGGACCTCCAAGGACAAGGGCTTGTGCCTCCTTTCGACATATTGTAACACTGGTAGACCCATTGCGAGTCTTGCTGAGGAATATTTTGATCAATCCCAAATTGGGGTGAATGAACGAGCCTGCCTTGTAAGTCCCTTCCAATGAGCATCTCTCCCGGCCTGATCGCGGACTCCGGTCCTAATCCTCCGCCACAGCGTTGGCGTTCTCCATGCCAAATAGTCAGCCAATATCCCGCGGTCGAAGGTTTCATGACAGCAGGTTGTCACGCCTCCTTCTTTGCGGTAAGATGCATCCCGTTGAAAAACCATCGCTCCTGGAAAAAATCAGATATTCTGTAATGAAAGAGTATTTTTATCATTCCCGTCGAGATGGTTATCGTCATCTTAGGGATTCTTTCTTCGGCTCTGCTTTTCAGCCAGAATCGCGAAGCACTTGGGCGATTAAATAAAACCCCAACCAGGATGCTCCCAGATCCTTAATGCGGAATTCCCGGTGCCGTAAGACGCAGGCAAGACTCTGTTGATAGAAGACGAAGAGCCTGCGGATCACCATCGGTATTTGCAGAGGACAGGTGTGCATGCCGGCCGGGCATAGAAGCTTATCCGGGATTGTACAAGGAATTTCGTGCGCTTCCCGCCTATCCAATCGTCGAAGTCGAGACCGAAAGATTCTTCCGAGCTGCTTAATTCATGCGGCTTTTTTCAACCTTCTCCAGGGAGAACTATCCATGGTTACCCTTAATTTGAACGAAGAAAACCCTCGATTCGCCAGTCCGCTGCGCTTGGCCGCACTCCAGGTGCTGGCAAGAAACCATACCGCCATTGATCGGATCCAGGACCTGTATGATCGTGCCGTCGAGCAGGAGAACGTGATCGCCCTCGGCCGCCCCATGCGCAATCCTGAGAAATACGGCTTCCGGCCAGGCACCAAGCAACTCGTCTGGAACCATCGTAACCCGGTGGGTCGGACTGCGGCGGCTCGGCGCTTCTGGCACGAGTCGGACAAGGAGACCCAGAAGCAGCTGGCCACCATCGCCAGGGAGGCTGCGCTTGCGGTGCAGGCCAGAGGAACCATCGGCGCCAGGGCTTATGCCGGCCTCGATGAAGAGTTTTGCGTGGGGCTGCGGTTTGTGGGCAACAGGCGATACCCTGTTGCCGCCCTTTCTTTTCTGCTCAACTTCCAGAGCTTTATCGATGACGCTCACCGGGAGTTTTACAAGAGCAGCCGGCCGCTCGACGTCCCCGATCTCCTGATGATCTACGATCCCGACTGGCACCATCCCGACCACGACAAAGGGTTGGTCATCATCGACCGGCAGGCCAAGATCATTTTCGTGCTGGGACTGCCCTATTTCGGTGAGATCAAGAAGGGTTTTCTCACCTTGATCTGGCATACCGCTATTTCAGAACGAATTCCCGGCACCCAGATCCCCCGTTTTCTGCCCATTCACGGGTCCATTTGCGTGATCAATGGCAAGAAGGTGGTGACGATCGCCCTCTCCGGTTCGGGCAAGTCGTCGCTCTCTGCCAAGGCGGAAAGCATCGCCCATGACGACGCTTTCGTGGTGAGCATGGTCACCGGCAGAGTGATTGTTCTTGAGCCCACTTTTTTCAACAAGACCGATAATGATGAAATGGACGACGAGACCACTTGGCGTGGTATGATTTTTTTCAACATGGGGTTGGTGGAGGTGAACGGCCAGATGGACGTGGTGCCCGGCGACCGACTGGTGCCCAATGGAAGGGTCATCCAGGAGCCGCCCGACAATGCGGTCAAGGGCTACGACCGGGTGGATGTGGTCAGCCTGGTGATGAAGGACGATACCCTGCCGCCCATTTCCCTCATCAACGATCCGGCCCTGTTCGTGGCCTTTGGCGCCTCCCTGATGACCAAGCGGTCGCTGGCCGAGGCGCTCAAGTCCCTGGAAGAACAGTTTGCCCTGGTGATCGAGCCCTTCGCCCAGCCTTTCCGGGCCTGGCGGCTTAATTCCGAATGCCGGATGTTCCAGCTCTTTCTCGAACTGTTCAAGCCCGTCACGGTGATCCTCAATTCCGGCGATTTCATGGGCAGGGATATCGAGTTGCCCTTGAGCCGGGATATCCTTTTGCCCAAGCTGACCAATAACGAGCTCGAGTTCGTGCCCTGGCGGATCGTGCCCGGCAAGATGGTGTCCCTGGTGAAGAGAGGCACTCTCGGCGATAACTACGATAAAAAATACACCCCTCGGATCAGCAGGGATCCGGAGTATGTCGCCCGGCTGGTCAGCCGCATGCAGACCCGCATCGATTATCTCACCAATCTGCGCGAAAAGAATCTGATCCATGCCGATTTCGTCGATCCGCTGGTCCAGGTGCGGATTGCCCTGGACGAGTTTCTACAGCGCGATCCGGTGGCCGGTGATTTTTCCTGGACCAAAGAGGACTTGCAGAAATTTCGCAATCCTGATAGTTGATCATTCGTATGGAACTGGGATTCGTCATCGTCACCCACGGCAGGGTAGGGGAGGAGCTCCTTAGGGTGGCCACCCACATCATGGGGCGCAAGCTCGGAAATATCCAGGCGGTCGTGGTCCCCTTCATGGCAGAGGCGGAAGACACCTTTGCCGGCGGCACCGCCCCGTTCGAGACGCGCCGCCAATGGGTGATCGGAGAAATCCGCAAAGCCGTGGACACGGTGAACAGCGGCGCCGGCGTCGTCATTCTCACTGACATTGTGGGCGGTACCGCCTTCAACGCCTCTCGAAGCCTGTTGACCCCGGAGGAGGGAGTGGTCATCGCCGGGGTCAATCTGCCCATGCTCCTCAAGATTCCCAGTGTGCGCACTTTACCGCCTCCGGCAGCAGCGGTGGAGCTGGTGGATCGATCCCGACGGGCCATTGAGCAGCGAGCACCGAATGAGTTATAAAGGTATGATCCTTTGAGGAAGATTGTTAAGGTTGAGTCTCCGAGAATGTAGTGTCGGCCGCTGGCGTGCACTATGCTGGATATCTGCCGCTTTTCCCTGCCAAGAATCGTTTCTGTGCAATAAAGACCGACCTCTTCAGTTCTTTCACTGAGCACAGGTCGGTGAACATCTGAACGGAAGCATCCGCCTCCGCATCGATTTCTCTGC
>JARRJE010000074.1:10790-13189 GCA_037379765.1 Deltaproteobacteria bacterium | reverse complement strand
CATACCCGCATCCGTAAGTACCTGGAGATCCTCTCCCGGCATAAGGTCGTACCGATGTAGTCAGCCTTCCGGCAAATATCACGGCTTGCTCCCGGTTTATAATCGAAGACTGGAAGCGGTCCTATTATTCGCCTTCGAACTCCGTCAGGGAATAGATCTTGTGCCCCTTTTCTTTGAGCCTTTTCTCGCCACCCACGTCCGGCAGATTAACGATAAATGCCATTTCGGCAATGGCCCCACCGATCTTTTCGATCAGAGCCGCGGCCGCCAAAGCCGTTCCGCCAGTCGCCAGCAGATCGTCGATCACCAATACGCGGGAGCCCTTTTCGAAGGCGTCCTTATGGATTTCGATCTTGTCGGAGCCGTATTCGAGCTCATACTCCTGGTATTCCACTTCATGAGGCAGTTTTCCCGCCTTGCGGATAGGCACGAATCCCTTCCCCAGAGTATAGGACAGGGCGCCGCCCAGAATGAAGCCGCGCGCCTCGATGCCGGCGATGATGTCGAAGGGAACTTCGCCGGAGATGTAACGCTGGGTCAGCTGGTCGATGACCAACCGGAAGCCGACCGGATCCTTGATGAGAGTGGTAATATCCCTGAAGACGATTCCTTTCTTTGGGTAATCCGGTATTGATCTGATGCGCCCTTTGATCGGCATGATTTCGTCTCCCGATTTGGTCTCTGAATTTTTGCCCTTTCTGTCTGCGCCTCAGGAAACCGCCCGCTGATCAGCTGATGCAAACGTCGTCATACGCCTCGATCTGCGGAATAATCCGCAGAAAGAGGTTGATGACGCTTTGGGCGTTCCTTTGCATGGTCTCGACGATCATTTCCCAAGTCACCGACTCTACGCCCTTACGCCAGCAGTCGTAGTCGGTGGACATGGCCACCGTGGCGTAATGGATCTTCTTTTCTCGAGCCAGATTCACTTCCGGCACCGTGCTCATGTTGATGACGTCGGCGTTCCAGCTTCTGAACATGTGGCTTTCCGCCCTGGTGGAAAAACGCGGGCCTTCGATAGTGACCACTGTCTTGTCCGTGTGGTATGAGATACCGAGCTGCTCGGCTGAATCGGCTAACAACCACCTGAGATGAGGGCAGAACGGCTCGGCCATCGGGGTATGGACCACGGCCTCCTCATCGAAAAAAGTCGTCTCCCTTTTCTTCGTGAAATCGATGAACTGATCAGGAAAAACCAGATGTCCCGGTGCGATCTCCTCACGAAGAGAGCCCACTGCCGTGGTCGCCAGTATGTGCGTGCAGCCATATTCCTTGAGGGCCCAGATATTGGCCCGAAAATTGACTCCAGAGGGCAGAATCGAATGGTCCCTGCCGTGTCTGGCCAGGATGGCGACCTCTACCCCCGCAATAACACCGCAAGTAAGCGCCGACGAGGGCTTACCGTGAGGAGTGCTGATCCGGACCTTGCAGGGATCCTTCAGAATGTCCGGATCATCGAGGCCGGAGCCGCCGATGATTCCTACCTTTGTGACCATACTCTCTCCTTTTCTTCATTTAATTAGAACACCACAGAATTACTTCAGGAATCGAAAGACTGTCAAGCTCTTTAACGGCTCGATGAAGGAACGCGGTTGACCCTCTTCGCTTTGACGGAAACAGCCACCGAATGCTACCTTAGCAGGAGAAGCAATAGAGAGGACCGAGCGCTTCCCTGTTCGTGCGAAATCGGAGGCCAACTCCGGCCTCTCCTCCCATTACAGGAGGCGGCATATGAAAAACAATCTCATCGTCTTTTTGACAATCTTGTTCAGCCTGACCTTGGCAAGTGGAGCTCTCGCTGCCGACAGGTACGGAGAAACCGGGGAGGGGAGACCGACGGTCGCAGGCCACCAGAACCAGCAGGTGATAGGAACAGGCTGTCTGGTTGGGCGAGATGTTCTTGGACCGAGCAATAATGTTCTCGGCAAAATCCGGGATCTGGTGATCGATTTGGACACCGGTCGAGTGGAATACGTAGTGATCTCCCCCGGCGGTTTTTTCGGGTTCGGCCATCGATACCCGGTGCCCTGGCAAGCTCTCCGGATGCAGACTCCGGGAGGACAGTTCACTCTCAACCTGACGGAAAAACAAATTGAGGAACGCCCCCAGAGGTGAGAATCTGGCCAACAGAGAGGAGGCCAGAAGGATTTTCGAATTTTACGGCGTTTCCCCTTACTGGCAGGGAAGGTCTTGCCAGTAGCACGATCCCTCTTCACGGCTGGGGAGCACCGCTAATACAACTGGAGATTTTTGGTTTTTACCACTCTCAGGGCTGTAAGCGATTCGATCTTCAAGACGGGGGCTTAAATCGGCATCGGCTCGAAAAACCCAAACCTCGAAGTCCTCCATTCCCCGAGACAGCAAACAGGGCTTTCCCGATTCGCAAGCGAATCGGGAAA
>JARRJE010000074.1:0-10773 GCA_037379765.1 Deltaproteobacteria bacterium | reverse complement strand
TTTTGCCCTGGGGAGGGACCAGAAAGAAAAATGTGCTCAAGTGCCTGAGCCGGCGTGGACCCGGCTCGGTGCAGCCGCCCGCCTTTTCTGCCGAATCAAATTTTCCCGGTCTAGGAAAGCGCGCCCTGCCTGGGCTAGTTAGCCGCCTGCCCAATCTCGTCGGCGGTTTCTGAAAGTCTCCCGTTCTTCATGGTCATTAGTCGGCCCAGTCGGCGGGCAATCTGATTGTTGTGGGTAACGACCACGAAGGTCACGCCGCGTTCTGTATTCATTTTCCGGAAAAGGGAGATGACTTCCTGTTCCGTCTCCTCGTCCAGGTCGCCGGTGGGCTCATCGGCCAGGATGATCTCCGGTTGGTTGATGAAGGCCCTGGCAATGGCTACCCGCCGCTGCTGTCCTCCCGAGAGCTGGGAAGGATAAAAATCCCCCTTATCGGCCAGGCTTACGGAGGAAAGTAATTCCTGGGCATTGGTCATGACATCCTGGCGATATTCCCCGAAGGCGGTGGGTAGAAGGACATTTTCGAGCGCTGTCAGAGTAGGGATAAGGCTGGCAAACTGGTAGACGAAGCTGAGCTTCCGGTTGCGGAACTCCGCCAGCCGGTCGTCGGGCATGGACCATAGATCAACGCCGTCGATCACCACCTGGCCGGAATCGGGTCTGGTGAGTCCTCCTATCAGACTGAGAAGCGTCGTCTTGCCGCTCCCCGAATGGCCGATGATGGAGATCATTTCTCCGCTCGCGACCGTCAAGTCGACTTCCTCGGCCGCGTGGAACCGCTGGCCGCTCACCAGATATGTTTTCGTCAGCTTGTTGATTTCAATCATCCTCTTCTCTCTCTGCTATCAAGAGCTCTTTTTCATCTTCTTCAGCAGCACCTCAGCAGCTCCGGTATGAATATTCATCAAGGTTTCGTATTCTTTTTGGGCGGCCTTTCGGTTGCCTTGCTTTAGATAGGTGATGCCGAGATTGAGATGGGCGGCAGCATAGTTGGGCCGCAGCTCAATGGCATGCTTGAGGGCTTTGGCCTCCTCGTCCAGCTGATTCATCTTGCCGTAGGCCACTCCCATATTGTTGAACAGCACCGGATTTTTTGGAATCAGCTCGACTGCCTTTTTGAAGGCCTTCACTGCCTCCGCCGGCTGGTTGAGTCTGCTCAGGGCGCTGCCCATCTTGAAATAGGTGTACCCCCGACTCGGATCCAGCTCCACCACCTTCTTGTAGGATTCCACCGCCTTTGCATACTGGCCATTCCGGTCGTAAAGATCGGCGAGATGGTACCAGGCTCGAGCATCGTTAGGGTGTTCAGCAATCTTTTGCTTGACTTTGAGGTAGACGCTTTCCGAGGAGTAGAGCCGCTCGTTGAGCTGGGCATTCTTTTTGGTCTGCTCCTCATCCTTTTTCTGGCAGGAAACGGCCAAGGATAACAGCATGAGCAGCAATATCCCCAGTCGGAAGTGAGTACGGGTGTGTGCGAAACAATTCATAAGTATTCTTCCTGGTCTGCTTCAAGTTGCTTCATTTCCCACGGCGGTTTTTCCGCGAGAAGTTCACACGCAATAAATCCGCGCTGCCGCCGGTCATGCTTTGCGATATGTTGCTTCAGCGTTTCCGTCCATCGGATTTGACGGTTTTTGCGAGACCAACGTTTATTCGCCCTTGCGGATCGCTTCGTAGGGTTCCATTCGGCTGGCAACGGCACCAGGCCCCAGAGAAGCGAGCAGGCCGGTCAGGGCAGCTAAAACCAGGGCGGCGCCCACCAGCTCGGCCAGGATCAAGGGAGGCGGCAGAATATAGGGCAGCCTCAGGCTGTGCACCATGCGATCTTTGAGGGCAAAAAGCAGCCCTGAGGCGACGCCAATTCCTAGAACCCCGCCGCCGATGGAGATCATGACTGCCTCCAGAACGATCAGGTTGAACACATGTCGAACTTTGGCCCCCATGGACCGCAGCAGCCCGATCTCCCTCCGGCGCTCGTTGACGATCATGCAAAAGGCAAACCCTACCATCAGTAGCGCCAGGATCCAGAGAACCCCACTGATCACTAGGATGCCATGCAACAGCCCCCCGAGTTGCCGGCGGACCGTATTGACGACCTGATCAGAGGCAATAGCCCGCACTCCGTCCACGGCATGCTCGATCCTGATCGCCACCCTATCAGGCGCAATATCCTCGTTTACCCGCACCAGCACAGCCGAAATTTTGCTCCGGTCAAAAGGAGTGCCGAAGAAGGGCACCACCGTGCCCTTCACGACCGGGATCTCCCGGCCCGCAATGACCTCGTCATCGGATAACGGTTTATCCAGGTTTTTTTCCAGCCACGGGGTGACGGTAAAATCGGTCTTCGGGTCAAAGGCGACCAGGAAGCTCTCCACGCTGAAACAACAACTGAAGGAGGCAGGTTGGATAAACAGCTGCGGCGAGGCCTGCTTCACGCCGTCCACCTGTTTGACTTTCTCATAGACTGACCGCTCCATCGTAAAACTGGTCGGTTCTCCCGCCAGCAAGGCGGTTTTGGCCTCGGCCTCGTTTTTGGCAGGAACCACCAGGATATCGGCTCCCAGGCGGTAGGTACCGATCTTGAGAGCGTTTTTCATGCCGGTCATGAAGATGGTGGCCCCCAGAAGGGTGCCGGTCACCATGGCGACAATCAGGAGCAAGACCAGGGTGCGGCCCATTTTTCGCCGCAGATTCTTAGACGCAAGACTAAAGATATTGATTTTTTTCATGTGGAAGATAGAGGTGTTGCCGGCGGTTTCTTCCGAAGCTCACTCTCCACCGGAAGGGGAAATGGGTCTCAGCCGTGCCGGGGCACGGGGGGAAGACACGCCAAGTTGGGAAAGCAAGCAAACGGAGCCGGCGCGAAGCCGGCTCCGTTTGTTGGACTGTATATGCTGCTGAGATCTTATTTTTTATCGGGATGCCAATCCACTTCGATGCCGCAAAGCAGCGGGGAGCCGTTGTCGATCTCCACCTCGACATCATTGGCCGAGTGGCAGCCGTAACAGGCCGAAACAGACCTCACGATGGTATAATCCTTTCGATTCATGATGTTCAGCAAGGAATCATTACCATACGTCCGGGAGGAAAGGAAGACCCATTTTCCGTCCGGGGAGAAGGCAAAGTCATGGGGCCTGATGCTGTCCGGCAGGATGATGCGCTTGGAGATCACATCCTTTTTGGTATCGATGATAATGATCTGACTCTTGTGAGTGCCGGGCTTGAGGCCGGGATCGAACTCGTTGGGAGCGCTGACCCACAGCTCTTTGCCGTCCGGGGTCATCCGAGCCTGATGGATGAAGGTCATGCCTTCGGGGCTGGTGATCTTTTTGATCGGTTTTTTGGTTTTCCAATCATACACATAGACGATGCCGGTGGGCATGTCGGTAATGTAAGCCTTCTTGTGGTTCTTAGTCCACTGAATGCCGCAGACAGCCTTACCGACCGGCATTTTGTCCACAGTCTTCAGAGTCTTGGCATCCCAGACATAGACATTGCCGTCCGCCATATCCTCGAAGTAGATATTGCCGTCCGGCCCGAGAATGGCGCCGCAGAATTTCTTGCCAACATGGAAGGGGCCTTCCTTCTTGCCGGTTGCCAAGTTGACCTTGTAAACATCACCATTCAGGGTGCCGGCAACGAGCTCTTTATGACCATTTTCCTTGATCATGGCCTGTCCGTGGCTGCCGCCCGATTTTTTGACCTTCTCGAAGCTCATGCCGGCGATAACGCCTTCCATTTCCGAGCCGGCCTCGGTGAGCACGATCCGGTCCGTATCCGCATCCTTGGGCGGCTTCAGGGTCCGTAAATCAATGATGGCCAGATGGCCTCCGTGACCGGCGATGTAAGCAACCGCATTAAAGGTCGGCCACGGTTTGGACTGAATGACTTTTTCAGCCTTCGAAATTTGAGGATTGCCGACAAGCACAAGTGCGGAAGCGGCAGCAAGCCCCAGTATCTTTGCCAAGGATGAGATTTTTTTCATGTTCAGCCTCCTGAGCTATGATGATGCATTACGACCATTGGGTTAGCTGGTTCAAACTAGGGGTTAAGAAATTCAGTCGCCTCCTCTTTTGGTTTTTGCAAAGTTTCAAAATGCCAAACAAGTTGATGTTTAAGCATTTAATGATATGTTGTACCACAAAGTGGTACCTACGTTTCAATGAATACTCGTAGAAGAGATGAGAGTCAAGACGAAAATCAACAATTTTTATAGAAAAAAACAATCCTTTCCGTTTCAAGGGAGCCTATGATGGGGGTATCCTTTAAATTTAAGGGGCTCAGGTGCTTCCCAGGTCCGACATCCAAGGTCTGGTCCGGTGGCTTTCCCACTAAAAACTTTTCACACCCGGAAATTCCTATCTTCTCGATCGAGAAAAAAATGCGCCACCACGAGAAAGGCATAAATGTAGGAAAACATGCCCAAAATCGGTAGGTAGGAAAGAAGAAATGCCGGCAGGATGAGAAGGTGAAGTCCCCTCCGATAGCGGACGAGGAGCGTTTCGTAGGCAGGACGGCTTACGGTCTGGGAGCCGACGTCGAAAAGGACACTACTTCGGAAATAGAAATAGGAAGGCAGCGCGAAAGCGATCACGTTGACGATTGGAACGAAATAAAAAGGGAAGAGCAGAAGAAAGAGCGTCAGGAACTTGCAGAAGGATTTGACCGAGGTAACGACGATGAGCAGATTGCCCGCGAAGGGAGCCACCTGCCGATGGTAGTACATCCGGTTCACATATCCCACCAAACGCTCGGTCAAGAAAACGCCGATGAGGGTGACGGCGGTGAGAATGTTGGCGATGGCGAGGATCCCGGCCAAGCCGAGACCGAGGAAGATGTCGATGATCCGGGAGGCAAAGCTGCTCTCCACGGGGGGAAGAAGGCCGCGCAGCCATGGAATGAGCCAGATCAGTGCGGCCCATGCTTCGGCAGCGAACAGCAGAAGGACCAGGAAGAAAGGAAAAGCCGCCACCAGGAGGACACCAGGGGCGAAGAGGTCATGCAGGCCCCGGACGTAATAGCGAACGACGGCGGTCAGCGACAGAGCTTGCCGCTCCGCTCGAGCAAGACCTTCTGCAGCCACTGGCGGACCTCCGGAAAGAAATGGGCCACCCCCTCAAGCACTCCGGCCGCATAGTTGCCGTTCAGCCCCGGGATATTCCCCCGCGCCAGGTAAAGCCGATCGCGCAGACCCTTGGCCTTTACTTTCTCCAAGGCCTCCTGACGTACCGCTTCGCTTGCGTTCCGAACCAGAATCGCTTGCAGCCCGCTGGTGAGCACCGGCAGGTCGTTGCCCGAATCCCCAGCATAAACCGCCCGCCTTTCGGAGATCCCTTGCCGGTGCAAAAGAAAACGGATGGCGTGCATTTTGGTTGCCTTTTCGGGCAGGACGTCGAGCAGTCCGATTTCCTTCATTTCATCCGTGCTGTAGACCAAGCTCGCCCGTACACCTTCTTTTTCAAGCCGCTGGCGCACGGCGGCAAGAAGGGGCCTGTAATCGAGGCGGGGGACCGTGTAATAGCTGAGCTTATAAGCGTTCTGTTTGGCCGACTCCTGAAGGCGCAGCGCGGAAAAATCGGCAAGAAGGACGGTCAGATCGGCATGGGAGCGGCCGTGCCAGTCACGGCTGATCTCATCCTCCCAGTCGGCGAGGTGATGCCAGCCTCCCGGCCTCGGCTCGAAAATGGTAGTGCCTACGTCACCGATGGCATAATCGGGCACCGGCAGGTCGTAATTGGAAATAGCCTGTTTGAGGAGCCCCTCGTGTCGACCGCTGACGTAGACCAGGTGCAGCTGAGGTCGCCGGGCAAGTTCCAGGAAAAGCGGACGTGCCAAGGGCGATTCCTCGACCCTGCCGTTGGGAAGGAGGGTGCGATCAAGATCGATGAGCAGCCAGATGTCGTCCTTTTTCATAGGCAAGATTGGAAAAGGCCGAACAGTCAGAATCCAAGTCGGGTGCCGATCACCGGTGGCGGCAAGTGGCCTCCCCCACGGCTCACCAAACTAGAATAACTTGAAATAACAGATGAAACAAGGGTAGGTTGGTCGGAGCAGCTCCATCTCTCTCCAAGAAGAAAGGCGCAGGCGAGGTGAGGTAATACCACAGACAAATTGCGCCGGACCCAGGAAGAGAGAAGGCGCTTCAGCGTGGAATTCCGAACCTGGGCTCAATAGCCGAATTTCTCACCGATGGATGAAATCGAGATGGTCTTTCCAACTTCGGGCATCGAGATTTTTCCCCTCTGGCCGCCGCTGGTGGCCTTCGCCATTTCGTTCTTCACCTCCATGGGCGGTGTGTCGGGGGCCTTTCTCCTGCTCCCGTTTCAGATGAGCGTACTCCACTTCACCAGCCCGGCGGTGAGCCCCACCAACCTGGTTTTCAACATCGTCGCCATCCCAAGCGGCGTCTATCGCTATCTTCGCGAAGGACGGATGTGCTGGGCGCTCACTTGGGTGATCGCCGCCGGCACCTTGCCGGGAGTATTTCTGGGCTTTTTCCTGCGGGTCCGCTTTCTGCCCGATCCCCATGCATTCAAGGCCTTTGCCGGGCTCGTCCTGCTCTTTATCGGGGGGCGTCTGGCTTACAGCACCGGTAGTTCAAGGCGAGGCCCTGCGGCCGCCGGGAGGGCCGCACAAAACTCTTCTGTTAGCCGCCTTCACGAGAAATCTGCCATCCGCACCCTTGCCTGGTCCTGGCGGCAGGTGAGCTACCGCTTTTCCGGACAAACCTTCGTCTTCAATGTGCCGGTCCTGTTCGCCCTTTCTCTGGCGGTTGGAGTAATCGGGGGAACTTACGGCATCGGCGGCGGCGCCATCATCGCCCCCTTGCTGGTCTCCGTTTTCGGCCTCCCTGTTTATACCGTGGCCGGAGCTTGCCTCATGGGCACCTTTCTCACCTCAATCGCCGGGGTCTCCTTTTACAGCCTGATCGGACCCCGGGTTGCTTCGCATCTGGCGGTGAGCCCAGATTGGCAGCTCGGCGGCCTTTTCGGACTCGGGGGGCTCGCCGGAATGTATCTAGGGGCCAAGTGCCAGAAGTACATGCCCGAACGGTTCATCAAGACCCTGCTCGCCGCCGTGCTCCTGTTCCTGGGAGTAAAGTACGTGCTCCAGCTCTGGCTCTGAGTTACGCGTTGAGAAAGGAGATGGCCGCCAAGGCGTGCCAGGTGGTATCGAGAAACGGCGCGGCGCGGCTGCTGCGACCAAAACCGCCACCTACAGTCTGACAGGAGGCGAGGAAAAAGTAAGCGCCTGCCGTATCGCGCGGTTCGGCATCGAGGAAAGCCAGAGCTCGCAGGGCTGCATGGCAGTTTTCGACAAACGAGGTGGTGCGGGGGAAGAATCCGAAGCCCCCGTCTCCATTCTGACAGGCCTGCAGCCAGGCAATCAGCTCGAACTCGGGCAGGGGCAGAGCTTTCCGGAAGCTTGAGGAGAGGCGGATGTGCATCCAGGCCTCGCCGACGGTGCGCCAGCCGCGGTCCAGGATCGCGGCCAGACGCTCCTTCTCGACCGTCGGTCGCCGGGGCCGGCCCAACACCTCATCGAGGATCCGGAGGCCGAAATACCAGTCCTCCAGGAAAACGGAAGCCGCCATCAAATCGATGACCATCTCTTCGAGTGAACCGTCATTGAGGGCCAACCCGGCGGTCCGGCAGCACCAGAGCAGCTGGAAACGGGTTCGGCTCCCGGCCGGCAGGCTCCGGCGGCAGCCGGCCAGATTGGAGCGGAGGTTTGAATCCCGCGTCGGATCAGATTCGTCTCCCGCCGCCACTCCATGCTTCCGGGCCAGCTCCAGGATCTTCAGGGCGTGATAGGTGTCCTCAATGGTGGCCGGCAGCCTCGGAGTGGCGCCAAAGCCGCCGGTTGCCTTCCGGCGCGCCATCACGAAGGGCAGCGCCGCCGCGAAGATGGAGCCCAGATCCTCACCGGGCCGAAGGAACTCGACTTGTTTCATGAGCCTCAGAAGGATTCCGCCGTTTGCTGACCGCTGACAGCTGACGCTTTTCAAAGTCGGTGTCCGTCCAGAAACGAGGATTTTGTGGGCCTCGCAAAAACCGCTCCGCCGACGGGCCAAGTTGTGAAGCTTTTGTTGTCTTCTCATTCCCGCCCGCCGCGAACTGAAGTTTTTGGGAGATTACGGAATCTTCGTTCGAGTGCAAGTCGCAAGGGAGCCTGGAAAGCGGAGCGGCTTCCTGTACTTGAGCATTTCCAGGCGACTGAGCAACGCAGCAATCGGGCGAAAGGACCTTTGCCTACCGGACGAACGCATTCCGGCCGGCATACACCGCGCCCTCCCCCAATTCCTCCTCGATCCGCAGCAACTGGTTGTATTTCTCCAGCCGTTCGCCCCGGCATGGCGCCCCGGTTTTGAGGTGGCCGGTGGCCATGGCCACGGTGAAATCGGCGATGAAACTGTCCACCGTCTCGCCGCTGCGGTGGGAGACCATGGCCCCCCAGCCGGCCTTGGCCGCCATGCGGATGGCGGCGACGGTCTCGCTCAGGGTGCCGATCTGGTTCAGCTTGATGAGAATGGCGTTCGCCACATTTTCCCGGATCCCGCGGGCGAGCCGGTCGACGTTGGTGACAAACAGGTCGTCGCCCACCAGTTCGATGCTGTCGCCCAATTGGTCATTGAGGGTTTTCCACCCCTCCCAGTCATCCTCGGCCAAACCGTCTTCGATGACCAAGACGGGAAACTCCCGGACCCATTCGGCGTAAAGCGACACCATCTCTTCGGCCGTGACCTTGTGGCCCTCGGTCCGGAGGTGGTAGAGGCCGCCCTCGTAAAAACCGCTGGAAGCGGGATCGAGCGCGATGGCAATCTCGTCGCCCGGCCGGTAGCCGGCCTTTTCGATCGCCTGCACGATCACCTCCAAGGCCTCGGCGTTTCTTGCCAAGGCCGGCGCAAAACCGCCCTCGTCACCCACCCCCACGGAATGTCCCTTTTCCTGGAGTACGCCCTTCAGGGCATGGTAGGTCTCGCTGCCCCAGCGCAGGGCCTCGCGAAAATTGGGGGCGCCCACCGGGCAGATCATGAACTCTTGCAGGTCTGTGCCTTGCCAGTTGGCATGTACCCCGCCGTTCAGGATATTGAACATCGGCACCGGCAGGATATTGGCCGCGGCCCCACCCAGGTAGCGATACAGCGGCAGTCGCGCCGCATCGGCTGCAGCGCGGGCCACCGCCAGGCTGACCCCCAAAATGGCATTGGCACCGAGGCGGGATTTATTGGCGGTAGAGTCCAGCTCCCGCATGGCCCGGTCTACCCCGGCCTGGTCCAAGGCGTCCAGGCCGACGATTGTGCCGGCGATCTCCATGTTGACGTTGTCCACCGCCCGGAGAACGCCCTTGCCGTTATACCGCTTTTGATCGCCGTCACGCAGCTCCACCGCTTCATGAACGCCGGTGGAGGCGCCGGACGGTACCGCAGCCCTGCCCCGTGCCCCTCCCGCCAGGACGACATCGACCTCCACGGTGGGATTGCCGCGTGAATCGAGAATCTCCCTGGCCGTAATCCTATCCTCCTCCTCTTGGATTTGGTATCGTTAGAATCGCAAAGAAGCTTTCAATCTCTTCGTGTGGAGAAGCGAATCCAGGCTTACTCCGGCGCTGACCACATGGATGTCGGCGGCCATGATCGCGTCGGTGGCGCATCCTTCTCCTTCGGAGAACGGCAATACCGACCCGCGCGATCTTCAACATTTTTCGATCGTTGTTCCCGTTTCCGAAGGCAACCACGGTGTCGGCACCAAGCTTTTTAACGTATGCTTCCTTCTGGGCATCGTGCCCTCGCCGGTGAGGATATGAATCTGCAGGATCTCAGCGATCCGGTGCAGCTGCTCACGGACGCCGGACAGAAACGCGCCGTCCACCGACAGGGTGCCGGTGAAGTCAGAAACCAGATATTCGAGTTGGAGCAATCCAAAGCCGGGCACTTCGATTTTGAGCATGAGGTTCTCCTCTTCATTTTTGGAGGAGTTGGGATTCACAATAAACGCCCTGCGGGCGTTCGACTCGCAAACCTTTTTGGCCTGTCTGCATCGGTTCGGTAATGATGGTAAACCGGCTTCTGTGAATTTTTGCGAGACTGTCAAAACCGAAACATGAAAAAAGCTCTCCCCAGGTTTCATCCCAGCAGGAGCTTATCGGAGCCTATCTTCCATTCCGCAACAACTCCAGCCAGACCCTGGTCGCCTCAGTAAAAGATCGGCCTCACGGGCCATTCAGGCGAACTCCATCGCCTCAGTTCGTAGCATCACCTGCATTACCCGGAAGCGAATCCCCCGTGCAAGAGGGAATCCCGGCTGATCAACCCCTTGAATTTCCCTTCGGCATCGATCACGGGGAGACGCTTGATAGCCTTGTCGAGCATAAGCCGGATGGCCTCCTCGATCGGCGCATCCTCCCGAACCGTCAGGATGTCGGTGTTCATGACTTCTGCGGCGGTCTTTGCCTGCAAATGCTCCCTCAGCTCTCTATGCCGCCGGCCCCGCTCCGTGAAAGGAATCTTTCCCACAAAATAATCCCAGATCCCGGGATGGCGATCGACAAAGGCGATGAGCAAATCCCGATCCGAGATCAGGCCGAGGAAAGCCCCGTCCCGATCCACCACGCAGACGCGTTGGATGTCGTTGCAGTCGATGATGCGCATCACTTCATCCACCGGGGTATCCGGAAGCACGGTAGAGGTATCGCGTCGCACGATGTCGGCAACGAGACGCAGGTTTACCACCTGCACGCCTTGCTCTTGAAGGCCCTTCCAGTCCCGACATT
>JARRJE010000073.1:13337-13838 GCA_037379765.1 Deltaproteobacteria bacterium | reverse complement strand
ACTACCTTCATCAATCCCGACTCACTCAACACCTTGACGGGTTGCCAACTGGAGCCGGGGCTTGGCAATGCCTCCCCTCAGAATCGCGTCCAATTCGAGCGGCAGGGTTATTTCTGTCTAGATAAAGTGGACAGCACACCGAACCGGCCGGTATTCAACCGAATCGTCACCCTGCGTGACTCCTGGGCCAAGTTGAAGAAGCAGTGATGTTATCGATGACGGAGTTCAGAGGCCAGTGAAAACCGATAAGTGGTAGCTGGTGAGGTAGCTCACTGCAACCACTTATCTTTTTCCGGTGAGGAATTCCTCGGCCAGATCCACATCCTGCTTGCAGCCGATGATGAGCGGCACCCGCTGGTGGAGAGAGGTGGGTTCGATGTCGAGGACGTTGCGCCCGTCGTCGGTGATGGCCCGGCCGCCGGCCTGCTCGGCGACGAAGGCGAGAGGCGCCGCTTCATAGAGCAGCCGCAGCTTGCCTTCAGGGTTCTTCTTGTCGCTCGG